>JACCVZ010000208.1 GCA_013697905.1 Nocardioidaceae bacterium | reverse complement strand
CCGTGGTGCTGTTCGACGAGGTCGAGAAGGCACACGCCGACATCTTCAACTCGCTGCTGCAGATCCTCGAAGAGGGCCGGCTGACCGACTCTCAGGGCCGCGTCATCGACTTCAAGAACACGGTCATCATCATGACGACCAACCTCGGGACCAAAGACATCTCCCGTGGCAGCGTCAACCTCGGGTTCAGCCAGTCGAGCGACCAGCAGGGCTCCTACGACCGGATGAAGGCGAAGGTCGGCGACGAGCTCAAGCAGCACTTCCGGCCTGAGTTCCTGAACCGTGTCGACGAGATCATCGTGTTCCCGCCGCTGACGCAGGACGAGATCATCCACATGGTCGACTACATGATCGACGCGGTCGAGCTGCGGATGAAGGACCGCGACATGGCGCTCGAGCTCACCACGGCGGCGAAGGAACTGCTCGCCAAGCGCGGCTTCGACCCGGTGCTGGGCGCTCGGCCGCTGCGCCGCACGGTCCAGCGCGACCTCGAGGACGTGCTCGCCGAGAAGATGCTGTACGGCGAGGTCGGACCGGGCCAGATCGTGCTGGTGGGTGTCGAGGGTGAGGCGCCGAACCAGACGTTCACCTTCAAGGGCACCCCGAAATGCGAGCTTCCCGACCTGCCGCCGATCGAGGCAGAAGCGCTACCTCCGGCTGTATCGGAAGGCTGAGCACGCCGGCTGGCGGAGATGGTTCCTCCGGCCACCCGCACCGGGACGCTAGCGCTGCCGGTTGCTAGGGCAGCGCGAGCGTTTCGCCGTGTGCGACGACCAGTCCGTCGTCCAGCAGCGATGACAGCGCTCGTTGCCGCTGCGCAGCGTCGTCCCAGACCGATGCCACCGCGCTTGCCGCGACCGGGTCGTCGCTGTCGCGCAGCAGAGCGAGGATGCGGCCCCGGCACTGGCGGTCCGTCCCGGCGTACGACTGACCCCGACGTGGGGGACCGTCGTGGGGCGGATAGCCCGCAGCGCGCCAAGCGCACAGGTCGCGCACCGGACAAGGCACACAGGTCGGCCTGGTTGCGGTGCAGAGCAGCGCACCGACCTCCATCAGCGCCACGCTCCAGGTGGCTGCGACGTCCCCATCAGTCGGCAAGACTGTTTCGGTGAGCAGCCGCTCAGTGGCCGTCACGTGCTGCGGCGGGAACTGGCTGCCGCCGAGCCAGCGAACGAGGACCCGACGGACGTTCGTGTCGAGGACCAGCGCTCGCTTGCGATACGCGAACGCCGTAACCGCCGCGGCAGTGTAGTCGCCGACACCGGGCAGCCGGCGCAGTTCGTCGTACGACGTCGGCACCTCGCCCTGGTGCTCGCGCTCGATGACCGTCGCGGCGGCGTGCAGGCGCAACGCGCGGCGCGGATAGCCGAGCCGGCCCCACATGCGCACGGCGTTTCCAGCGGTGTCCGAGGCCAGTTCCGCAGGCGTCGGCCACCGCTGCAGGAAGGAATAGTAGGCGGGCAGGACGCGCGCCACGGGTGTCTGCTGCAGCATCACCTCGCTGACCAGCACCGCCCACCCTCCGACTCCGGGTTCACGCCACGGGAGCGGCCGCTTGTGGTCGGCGTACCACTGCAGGACGGGCTGGTGGGCAACGGACGACGGCATGGCACGGCGATGATCCCACGAATCGGTGCAGCAGCGGGTTAGCGTGCAGGGGTGAGCACCGTGATGCGGCCGTCGGGACCTCTGTCGCCGCGCGTGTACTGGGTGCGTCGCCTCTTCCTCCTGGGCATCGTCGTCCTGGTCACCGCGGTCGTCTGGTGGCTGGTCTCGGCACCCCGGGATGCGAACGAGACCGCAGCGCCTGGCGCTTCAACGCAGACCACTTCTTCCGCCGGTTCGACGCAAGGGCCCGGTCCAGCGGCGAAGCACCCCCGACGAACGCCGCAATCGCAAACCCCCGGTTCGACCTCGACACCACCCGCGCCTCCCCGCAGGAAACCGCCGGTGAAGCAAGCACGACCGACGAAGACACCGCTCGCCGAGCCGACGGGCGCATGCACACCCACGGGCGTCGATATGGCCATCGACGTGGCCGACGCCAAGGCTGGCGACACCAACGTCGCAACGTTCGAGCTCACCAGCCTCGATACGGTCGCCTGCACGCTCTCGATCACTCCGAGCACGTTGGTGGTCAAAGTGACGTCCGGGTCGGACACAGTCTGGTCGAGTGACGACTGCCCGGATGCGTTGTTCGCCAAGCAAATCGTGGTGCGCGCGGACCCTGCGTCGCACTACCAGTTCACCTGGAACGGCAAGCGGTCGAGCGACGGCTGTCAGCCAGTAGTCGGCGAGATCACCCCCGGCGGTTACTGGGTCGAGGCTGCGCTGATCGGCGGCGAGCCACACAAGGCGTACTTCGACCTCACCTAGGCTGCACGCGCGTTGGACGCACGGCGGTAGAGGTGCGGCCCGGTTTGCGTCCGCGGGGGCAGCTCAGACGTAGCGCTCGAGGATGCTGGACTCGGCGAGACGAGACAACCCTTCCCGCACCGAGCGAGCCCGCGTGTCACCCACGCCATCGACGGCCTGGAGGTCGTCGATACTGGCGGCCAGCAGCTTTTGCAGGGTGCCGAAGTGCTCGACGAGACGCTCGACCACGGCACCCGGCAACCGCGGTACTTTTGCCAGCAACCGGTGTCCGCGCGGGCTCACCGCGCTGTCGAGGCTTTCGGTCCCGCCTAGCCCAAGGGGGCGCACGACGGTGGCGAGGTCGAGCAGCTCGGTCGCGGACAAGGCGTCGATGTCGTGCAGGGTCTCCTCGGCAGTGCGGGCTCGCCGCCCGACTGGCAGGTAGTCGCGAACGACAAGCTCGCGGTCGAGGTCGACGCCGGCGACCAGCTCGTCGAGCTGCAGCGACAGCAGCCGTCCGTCGCTGCCGAGCTCGAGCACGTAGTCCTCGATCTCGTTCGCGATCCGTGTCACCATCTCGAGGCGTTGGACGACCGCCGCGACGTCGCGCAAGGTGACGAGGTCCTCGATCTCGAGCGCGGAGAGCGTCCCGGAGACCTCGTCGAGCCGCAGCTTGTAGCGCTCGAGCGTCGCGAGTGCCTGGTTGGCGCGAGCCAGGATCGAGCCGGTGTCCTCGAGGACGTAGCGGGTGTCACCGACGTACAAGGCAATGATGTGCATCGACTGGGACACCGAGATGACCGGAAACTGGGTCTGCTGAGCCACTCGGTCAGCAGTCCGGTGCCGGGTGCCGGTCTCTTCGGTAGCGATGGTGGAGTCGGGCATCAGGTGGACGCCGGCACGCAAGATCCGAGAGGCATCTCGGTCGCAGACGATGGCACCGTCCATCTTCGACAGCTCGCGCAGCGCGGTCGGGTTGAAGTCGATGTCGAGAGCGAAACCGCCGGTGCAGAGCGACTCGACCGTCCGGTCCGTGCCCAGCACGACAAGCGCACCCGTACGACCTCGGAGCACGCGCTCGAGCCCCTCGCGTAGAGGTGTGCCGGGTGCCACCGCCGCAAGAGTGGCGCGCAGCCTCGCGTTCGAGGCCTGCCTGTCACTCAGCACGTCGACCCCCTGCTCCGCTTCTGGTGTGCGGACCTAGTGTAAGGCCAAGCCACGCCGGCAGAGCGCACTCAGGACCCGGGAAGCCGAAGCTCGGCCGGCAACCGAACCGGGCCCTCGCCCACCACGTTGAGCAGCGCCAACGTGCGGAACAGGTCGGCGCACTCGATCACCTGCATATCGTCGAATCTGCGCCGGGTGGCCGGCGTCTGCTGGTGGTGGCGGGGAACGACTGCCCGAGTGAACCCGAGCCGCGCAGCCTCGGCCAGCCGCTGTCCGACGTTGGGTACCTGGCGGAGCTCGCCGGCGAGACCCACCTCGCCGATCGCCACGGTGGACGCGGGTACGGCGGTGTTGGTGGCGGCGCTGGCGATCGCCACCGCAGCAGCAAGGTCGGATGACGGACCGCGTAGGGCCGCACCCCCGACCGTGGAGGTGTAGATGTCGAGCCTGCTCAGTTGCAGGCCGACCCGACGGTCGAGCACGGCCAGCAGCATCGCAAGCCGGGACGAGTCGATACCGCTCACCGCCCGACGTGGGGTGGCGCCGACGCTGGTGGTGACCAACGCCTGGACCTCCGCGAGCAGCGGCCGACGTCCTTCCAGGGTGACCGTCACGCACGTCCCGGACATCGGCTCGGGGTGGCGAGAGACGAAGAGACCGGTGGGGTCGGCGACCTCCACGATTCCGTTGTCGGACAGGTCGAAGCAGCCGATCTCGTCGACGGGACCGAACCGGTTCTTGACCGCGCGCAGCACCCGCAGCCGCGAGTTGCGCTCGCCCTCGAACTGGAGCACGACATCGACGATGTGCTCCAATGCCCGCGGCCCGGCGATCGAGCCGTCCTTGGTGACGTGCCCGACAAGCAGGGTGGGCAGGTGGCGATCCTTGGCAACCCGCATCAGGGCGGCAGTGACGGCGCGGACCTGGGTGACGCCGCCGGACACGCCATCGATGTCGTTGCTGCTGATGGTCTGGATGGAGTCGATGACGAGGAGGTCGGGCGCCACCGCATCGATGTGCGAGAGGATCGCCGAGAGCTCAACCTCGCAGGCGAGGTAGAGCGACGGCTCCAGCGCCCCCGTGCGGGCGGCCCGCATCCGCACCTGCGCCGCAGACTCCTCGCCCGAGACGTAGAGGATCCTACGGCCGCGCCGGGCCCCCTGTGCAGCGACCTCGAGGAGCAGCGTCGACTTGCCCACGCCCGGCTCGCCGGCCAGCAGCAGCACGGCGCCGGGCACGATCCCTCCCCCCAGCACCCGGTTGAGCTCGGACACGCCACTCGACTGTGCCTGAGAAGCTCTTCCGTGCACCGACGAGATGGGGATCGCAGGGGTGCTGACCGGCCCCGGGGAGACCCGGGCGATGTTGGCGCCACCGACCTCGTTGACCGATCCCCAGGCGAGGCACTCGCCGCAGCGCCCCACCCACTTGGTGGATGTCCAGCCGCACTCGGTGCATCGGTAGCCTGTGGTCGCACGTTTGGCGGAGCTTGTCGTCATGGTGGTGACGCTAGGCGAACCGACCGACAGACCATCACGACGCGCCAGCATGACGCGCGGCCTGGACGACTTATCCACGCCCGCCGTGGAGCGGTCCAAGCGCCGCCTCAGTATCGGCGTACACGGATGGTGATCGCGTAGTCGACGTACGCGCCCACGTGCTCGGCCAGTATCTGCTCGGCCTGCTCGGGTGAGAACTCGATCCTGACGACCGCCTCGAGGTCGGCGCGCCTCTCGAACCGCCAGCAGATGTCCCGCCGCAGGGCGTCCCAGCCGTGGCGGGCGAAGAACGCGTCGACCTGCCCCTGGTCGTACGTCGGCAGCGCGCGTTGGAACCATCGACCGAATGTGCTCCGGGTGGCGTCGTTGTCGATGACGAAGGCCACGCCGCCTCGACGCATCACCCGAGCCAGCTGGCGCAAACCGGCCTCGCAACCGGGCCCGAAGAAGTAGGCCCACCGAGCGTGGGCGACATCGATGCTGTGGTCCGGAACAGCCAGGCGCTGCGCAGAACCGGTGAGCACGCTGACATTGCGAAGGTGACAGACCCGCCGCCGAGCCATCGTGGCCAGGCCACGATGCGCTTCGACGCCGATGACGCTGTGGGCGCGTGCGGCAAACCGAGGCAGGTGAAAGCCGGTGCCGCAGCCGATGTCGAGTATCGCCGCGTCCCGCCAGGGACGGATGCCCTGCAGGGTGTGCTCGATCACGAGCTCAGGGTCGACCGCCTGGTTCTCCACCTCGTAGACGTCGGGGAACCGCCAGATGTTCGGGCTCGGGATGGCTCCGGCGACGGCGTCGACGGCAGCGACGGCAGCCACGCTCAGATGCGTACGTTTCCGTCGGGGGTCCGGAACGTGGCGGCGATGATGCCTGGGGTGCCGTTGGGTGCCACCCACTGAACCTCGAACCTGCCGAGCCGGTGCCCGGCAGGGGTGTCGAGCCAGGAGGCGACTCGCTGAGGGTCGCCAGCAATCTCGACCTTGGCCAGCTCGATGTGCCCGGTGGCACCTACCGACGGATGTTGATCCGCCGGGCTCTCCCACTGGACGAAGAACGGTAGTTGAGGATCGGACTGCAAACCCTTGACGCCGATCTGTCGCCAGCGCAGCTCGACACCGTCAGGGCGGTGCCGGTTGCCGGGCGCGGATCGGCGATCGAGGCGCCGTTCAACCGGGGCGATGTCGTCGACGGCGACGACCCAGCCCAGCCACCCGCCCCCTGACTCGGAGCGCGCCCGGACGGCCTGCCCGAACGGGGCCTTGTCGGACGCCGGGTGATCGAGCACCTCGACGATCTCGAGGAACTGGCCGTCGGTCAGCGGAAGCACCCTGTTGCGGGTGCCGAAGCGGGGATGATCCCCACCGTCGTGGAACTTCTCGCCCAGCATCTCCGACAGCCGGTCCGTCGTCCCCGACAAGCCGTCCGGCCCTACTGCGAACGAGAGATGGTCCAGGTGCATGGGTCTCATTGTGGACGCCTGCACCGAAGCAGCGCCGGCCGGGGGTGCAAAAGTGACGTTCCGTAGCGGTTGCCTCCCCCGCCCCACGGTTGCTCAGCCGACGACGTCTCGCCGTTGCGGCTTCCGGTGGGCTGGGTGCGCAGCTGGCGGGGTAACGCCGGCGGGTGGGTCGGCTGGGTGCAGCATCAGCCTTCGCCGGGACGCCGTGAAGTCCTCGCAGAGCCGGCGCAGCAGGTCGTAGGCAGGCTCGCCCATCAGCTCGACGAGCTCCGCCCGGTAGGACGCATAGACCGGCTCGGTCCCGATGTGCGCCTCGGTGTTTCCCGAGCAGTACCAGTCGAGGTCGTGGCCGCCCTCGCCCCAACCGCGGCGGTCGTACTCGGTGATGGTCACCTCGGTGTACGACGTCGCGTCGCTGCGCTCGACCGTGCGGAACTGCCGACGAACTGGGAGCTGCCAGCAGACGTCCGGCTTGGTCTCAAGTGGGTGATGGCCGTGGCGCAGTGCCCAGCTGTGCAAGGCGCATCCCTGTCCCGCCTCGAACCCAGGACGGTTTAAGAAGATGCAGGCGCCATCGTGGACCTTGGTCTTGCGCTCGCCGTCAGCGTCTGTCTCGATCCAGGCGGTCCGTCGGCTGCCGACGCCGTGGAACTGCCAGTCCCGGGGCGTCAGCAGCCGGACGAACTGCTTGACTCGCTTCTCGTCGGCCTGGTCGGAGAAGTGCGCGCCGAGCGTGCAGCAACCGTCGTCCGGGCGATCGGCGTAGATGCCCTTGCAGCCCGAGCCGAAGATGCAGGTCCATTGCGACGTCAGCCAGGTGAGGTCGATCCGGTAGCGCTGGTCAGCGTCGCCCGGGTCTTCGAACTCGGCCCAGGCGCGGGAGAAGTCGAGCGCTACTTCGGGCATTCCCCCACCTTAGTGTTGTATGGAATGGCGATTGCGCCGCGCAGCAGGCATGCCTCGATATCCTGTGCGCATGAGAGAGCCCGCGCCGTGAGAGAGGCAGTGCTCGACGTCGGCTCGAACACCGCCCACCTGTTGGTGGTCGACGCCTACCGCGGCGCCCCCCCACTGCCCGCATCGTCGATGAAGAAGCCGCTACGGCTGGCCGAGCAGATCACCGACGGCGGAGCCTTGTCGGACCGGGGCGTGACGGCGCTCGTCGCGTTCATCAACGAGGCCCTGGCCGAGGCCGAGGACCAGGGCTGTGAGCGGGTCGCGGCGTTCGCCACCTCGGCCATCCGCGAAGCCTCCAACACCGACGAGGTGCTAGCCCTCGTGCAGGAGCGCACCGGGGTCGAGCTCGTGGTGCTGGCCGGTGATGACGAGGCGCGGCTCACGTTCCTCGCCGTACGCCGTTGGTTCGGCTGGTCGTCGGGGCGGCTGGCGGTCTTCGACATCGGCGGCGGCTCGCTCGAGATCGCTGCCGGTGACGACGAGCGTCCCGACGTGGCCCAGTCGTTCGAGCTCGGCGCCGGCCGGCTCACCCGCGACTGGTTGACCGCTGGCGTGCCCACCCCTGAGGAGATCAAGGCGCTGCGCAAGCACGTGCGCGCCGAGATGGCCCGCAACGCAGGTCCGTTGCTCCGGCAGGGCATCGGTGACCACACCGTCGCGACGTCGAAGACGTTTCGTTCGTTGGCGCGAGTCTGTGGCGCGGCACCCTCCGACGAGGGCCCCTACGTACGGCGCCTGCTCGAGCGCGACGATCTACGGACCTGGTTGCCGAAGCTGTCCGAGATGACGCCCCAGCAGCGGTCCGAGCTTCCGGGCGTGTCCAGGACCCGGGCGCACCAGATCATTGCCGGCGCAGTGGTAGCCGACGCCGCGATGGCCCTGTTCGACCTCTCGTCCCTCGAGATCTGCCCGTGGGCGCTTCGCGAGGGCGTCATCCTTGAGAAGCTCGACTACCTGTGACCGTCGCGGAGCCATCGGACTCGTCCGGACCGGTGAGGCTCGGAGTACCCGCGCTCGGTCGGACGAACCGGGAGGGGCTGCCCCCTACGCTTGGGTCGTGACCGACACCCCGTCTCTCCCGACGAGTCCTGGTCATGTGCCCGTCGTGCGCGTCGCGTTGTCTTCGGCGTCGGTCTACCCGGAGCCCACCGCCAAGGCGTTCGAGCTCGCGGGTCGGCTCGGGTACGACGCCGTGGAGGTCATGGTCGGTATCGACCCGATGAGCCAGGACGTGGATGCGCTCGAGCATCTCATCGACTACCACCAGATCCCCGTCTGCGCCGTGCACGCGCCGTGCCTGCTCATCACCCAACGGGTGTGGGGCACCGATCCCTGGGGCAAACTGCAGCGGAGCACCGAGATGGCGCAGCGGCTCGGTGCCGACAGCATCGTCGTGCACCCGCCGTTTCGGTGGCAGCGCGACTATGCCCGCGGCTTCGTCGACGGAATCGCCGAGCTCGAGGTGGACACCGGCATCGCGTTCGCTGTCGAGAACATGTATCCGTGGCGGGCGTCGAAGCGTGAGCTCCAGGCCTACGTGCCGGGGTGGAACCCCGTCGACCACGACTACGCCAACGTCACCTTGGATCTGTCGCACACCGCGACCGCAGGCATCGACTCGATCCAGATGGCGACAGAGCTCGGACCGCGGCTGCGCCACGTCCACCTTGCGGACGGGAGCGGGTCGGCCAAGGACGAGCACCTGATGCCGGGACATGGCAACCAGCCGTGCGCCGAGCTGCTCCAGATGCTCGCCGGTCAGGGGTTCACCGGCAGCGTCGTCGTCGAGATCAACACCAGGAGGGCGTCGAGCCGGGCCGCCCGCCAGGCCGGTATCGCAGAGTCCTTGGCGTTCAGCCGACTACACCTCGCCGACCGCGCCACCGACTTCTTGCCCACGGCCCGCGAGCGCTCCCCCGGCGGCGACGATGTCGAGCCGCGTCGAGGCCACGGTGGCTGACCCGGTCGACGACACCCGCGGCGACGGCAGGGTCGAGACGAAACCACGAGCCGGCCGACGACCGGGCAGGCCCGACACCCGAGCTGCCGTCCTCGCCGCAGCGAAGGCATCCTTTGCCCAGAAGGGCTTTGACCGGACGACGATCCGCGGCATCGCCACCGCTGCCGGCGTAGACGCCGCACTGATTCACCACTACTTCGGGTCGAAGGACGACCTCTTCCTGGCCGCGCTGGAGATCCCTTTCGACCCCCGTCAGGTGATACCCGAGCTTGCCCGGAGCGGCGTCGACGGCCTCGGCACCAGGATCGCCGAGACGTTCGTCGGGATCTGGGACGTCGAGGCAAACCGGCTGCCGCTGGTGGCGATGTTCCGAACCGCGATGACCAACGACGACGCTGCCACCTTGCTGCGCAACGGCATGGCTCGCCTCGTCCTCGACACCGTCGCGCAGGTGCTTGACGTTCCCGACGCCGCGGTACGCGCACAGCTCGTCGCCTCGCAGCTGCTCGGCTTGGCGTTAGCGCGGTACCTTCTGCGCCTCGAGCCGCTCGCCTCGCTTCCCGCTGCTGAGGTCGTGGCCGCCATCGGACCGACGCTGCAGCGGTACCTCGACGGGGTGTGACCATTCAGGCGCAGTCTCGGGAAGCGGAACACCTCGACTCCGACAACGGGGTCGGGATTCGCCAGTCCGACGGCAACTTCAGTGTCTACATGCCTGAGCGGATGTCCGCAGAAGATGCTGAGCGAATCCTCGCCCGGCTCGAGCGCCAGGGTAGCGGCGGCGACTGACCAGGTACGCGCTGGCCTACGACGGATCCTTCTTATCATTGACGGTCTTGACATTGCCCACGTGCTGCGAGCAGAATTCATCGTATGATGAATTCGCCAAGATCCGCTGCGGTCACCATCGATGCGCTGCGGGTGGTGCGGGGAGGACGCGAGGTGCTGCCGGGGCTGACCGCGGCGATCCCCAGCGGTCAGATCAGCGGGCTGTTGGGGCCGTCGGGCTGCGGCAAAACCACGTTGATGCGCAGCATCGTAGGCGTGCAGAAGATTGCGTCTGGTTCGGTGACGGTGCTGGGAGAACCCGCGGGAAGTGTGCCGC
>JACCVZ010000035.1 GCA_013697905.1 Nocardioidaceae bacterium | reverse complement strand
AGGTGATGCTGTTCGACGAGCCCACCTCAGCGCTCGACCCCGAGATGATCAAAGAGGTGCTCGACGTGATGGTCGAGCTCGCCAAGGACGGCATGACGATGGTGGTGGTGACGCACGAGATGGGGTTCGCGCGCACCGCCGCCAACCGCGTGGTGTTCATGTCCGACGGCAGGATCGTCGAGGAGGCGACACCAGAAGAGTTCTTCACCAACCCCACGTCCGATCGCGCCAAGGACTTCCTCGGCAAGATCCTCCAGCACTAGCACCGTGCTCAGATGAGGCCGGCAACCGTCGGCGTCACCGCAATCAATGGGAGTTCACGCATGAGATACGCAAAGACCAAAGCTCTGCTCGCGGGGGCGCTGCTGGTCTCGCTCGCCGCCTGCGGCGGCGGCGGAGGCGGCAGCACCGTGAAGGTCGACGTCAACAAGGACGCCAAGTTCCCCAGCGGTAGCACGATGGCGAAGCTGCAGGACGCTGGCAAGATCAAGATCGGCGTGAAGATCGACCAGCCTGGCATCGGCTTCAAAGACGCTGGCAGCGACGTGCCCGAGGGATTCGACATCGAGATGGGCCGCATCGTCGCCGCCGGCATGGGGCTCAGCGACGACCAGATCGAGTGGGTGACCACGATCTCCGACAACCGGGAGCCGTTCCTGCAGAAGGGCACGGTCGACATCGTGATCGCCTCCTACTCGATCACCGACGAACGTCGCCAGATCGTAGGCCAGGCCGGGCCCTACTACGTCACCGGCCAGCAGCTTCTCGTCGCGGCCGACGACGACAGCATCAAGGGGCCGGACGACCTGGACGGCAAGAAGGTCTGCTCGGTGACCGGATCGACGTCGATCGAAACCGTCGAGAAGGAGTACGGCGCCAATCCTGCCGGCTTCGACTCATACTCGGAGTGCGTGACGCAGCTCCAGAACGGCAATGTCGACGCCGTCACGACCGACGGGGCGATCCTGCTCGGATACGCCGCACAGGACCCGGACAACCTGAAGGTGGTCGGAGACCCGTTCAGCGAAGAACGTTACGGCGTCGGATACAAGAAGGGCGACACCGAGTTCTGCCAGTACATCACCGACACGATCCAGAAGGCGATGGACGACGGGAAATGGGCGGATGCCTTCAAGGCGACCCTCGGGAAGTCTGGCGTAGACACGCCAGAGCCGCCCAAGATGGACCCCTGCGAGTAGGCCGACGACTGCTGTCTGGCCCGGTTGACCAGGGTCAGGCACTGTCGGGCTCGGGCACCCCGGTGAAGCAAGGAGCACGGTGATCAACTTCGGCGCTCTCGGCGAGATGTTGCCGAGCATCTTGGACGGGTTCTGGTTGACCCTGCGGCTGCTGGCGTACTCCGCTGTCATCGCCACGGTGCTGGGCACCCTGCTTGCCACCATGCGGGTGTCTCCGATCGCGGTGCTACGCGGCTTCGGCACGTCGTACGTCAACATCTTCCGCAACACGCCGCTGGTGGTGCTCTTCATCATCATCGTGACAGGTGGCCCCCAGGTCGTGGGTCGGACGGAGTTCACCACGCTGGCGACGGTCGCCCTGTCGCTCTACACGGCTGCCTTCGTCTGCGAGGGGCTCCGGTCAGGTGTCAACACAGTGCCGACCGGACAGGCCGAGGCGGCCCGTTCGATCGGGATGGGGTTCACCCAGACATTGACGATCGTGGTTCTCCCCCAGGCGTTCCGGGCGGTCATCCCACCGCTGGCGAGCGTCTACATCGCACTCGCCAAGAACACATCTGTCGCGGCGGCGTTCGGCGTTGCGGAGCTCACCTACCGGATGCGGTCACTGAACGAGCAGTTTCCGCAGGAAGCCGTCACGAGATTCTCCGGCATCGTACTTTTCTACGTGATCATCGTGGCCGTGATCTCCGGCATCGCGCAGATCCTCGAGCGACGTCTGGCGGTGTCGCGATGAGCTCCGTCTTGTTCGACGTCCCCGGCCCGAAAGCGCGGGCACGCTACCGCGCCGTGGCGGTCGTCTCGACCCTGGTGCTGGCCGGACTGATCGGCTGGGTGCTGTGGATCCTCTACCAGAACGACCAGTTCACCGAGGCCAAATGGCAACCGTTCACCGACGCAGCCGTATTGCGCAACCTGGCTCAGGGACTCCTGCTGACCCTGCGGGCCGCCGCGGTGGCGATCCTGCTTGCGATGGTCTTCGGTGCCGTCTTCGCTGCCGGGCGACTCTCCGACCACCGCTGGCTCAGCTGGCCGTCGGCGCTCGTCGTGGAGTTTTTTCGAGCGGTCCCCTTGATTCTGCTCATCCTGTTCCTGTTCTTGCTCGTCGGAGGAACGCTGGGTCGATTCTGGTGCCTGGTCCTGGGCCTGATGCTCTACAACGGAGCCGTCCTCGCCGAGATCTTCCGGGCCGGAGTCACCGCTGTCCCCCGGGGGCAGTCCGAGGCCGCCTATGCCATCGGGCTCCGGAAAGGCCAGGTCATGCGCATGATCTTGGCCCCGCAGGCGGTGTCGGCGATGTTGCCGGCGATCATCAGCCAGTGCGTGGTCGCGTTGAAGGACACCACGCTCGGCATCATCATCTCGACCGAGGACGTCATCAACACCGCGCGGCTGATCTACAACGACTTCCGTTACAACAACGCGATCATCGTCGGGCTCATGCTGGCGGTCGTCTTCATCATCATCAACTACTCGCTGTCGAAGCTCGCCGTGTACGTCGAGCGACGCCTCGCCAGCCGCGGCGAGCGGGCGGTCGACCACAGCCAGATCGCCAGCGTCTGACCCGACTTGCCAGGGTGCCGCACGCTCAGAGGCGTCCACCACACCCTGACAAGTCGGTCAGGTGGAAGCGATGAAGCCGAGCAGGTCTTGGCGGGTCAGTACGCCGACCGGCTTGCCGTCCTCCTGCACCAGCACGGCGTCCGCCTGGTGCAGCCGGTCGACGGCCGCGGACACCGGCTCACCCGAGCCGATCGTTGGCAGCGGCGACGCCATATGAGCCTCGACGCGGTCGACGAGCCTCGCCTTGCCGGCGTACAGCGCATCGAGCAGAGCGCGCTCGCTCACCGACCCCGCCACTTCGGCAGCCATCACCGGCGGCTCAGCGTTGACGACGGGCATCTGTGAGACGCCGTACTCGCGCAGGATCGCGACGGCCTCGGCGATGGTCTCGTTGGGGTGGGTGTGCACCAGGTCGGGAAGGGCGCCATCCTTGCGCCGCAGCACCGCACCGACACTGATCTCCTCCGGCTGGTCGAGGAAGCCGTAGCGCGCGAGCCAGGTGTCAGAGAAGACC
The DNA here is from genome assembly GCA_013697905.1 of Nocardioidaceae bacterium. Lineage (GTDB taxonomy): Bacteria > Actinomycetota > Actinomycetes > Propionibacteriales > Nocardioidaceae > JACDHG01. The sequence continues at coordinate 3,837 of JACCVZ010000035.1, read as the reverse complement.
TTGGTCATGTAGCCGCGGCCACCGTCGGGCAGCAGCACGACGATGACCGCCTCGGGGTCGTCGAGCTCGTGGGCCAGCTGGATCGCCGCCGCCGCGGCCATGCCGGACGAGCCGCCGACGAGCAGCGCCTCCTCGCGTGCGAGTCGCCGCGTGGTGGCGAACGAGTTCCGGTCGGACACGGCGATGATGCGGTCGGCGATGGTGCGGTCGTAGGCCTCCGGCCAGAAGTCCTCCCCGACGCCCTCGACGAGATAGGGCCGGCCGCTGCCGCCGGAGTAGACCGAGCCCTCGGGGTCGGCGCCGACGACCTGGACACGACCCTCGGAGACCTCCTTGAGGTATCTGCCGGTCCCACTGATGGTGCCGCCGGTGCCGACGCCGGCGACGAAGTGGGTGATCGTGCCGTCGGTCTGCCGCCAGATCTCCGGGCCGGTCTGCTCGTAGTGGCTGAGCGGGTTGTGGGGGTTGGAGTACTGGTCGGGCTTCCAGGCCCCCGCCGTCTCGCGCATCAACCGGTCGGAGACGTTGTAGTAGCTGTCGGGGTGCTCGGGAGCGACGGCAGTCGGGCACACCACCACCTCGGCGCCGTACGCCTTCAGCACGTTGCGCTTGTCCTCGCTCACCTTGTCGGGGCAGACGAAGATGCAGTGGTAGCCCTTGGCCTGCGCGACCATGGCCAGCCCCACGCCGGTGTTGCCGGACGTCGGCTCGACGATCGTGCCACCTGGCTCGAGTTCGCCGCTGCGCTCGGCCGCCTCCACCATGCGCACGGCGATACGGTCCTTCACCGAACCACCCGGGTTCATGTACTCGAGCTTGGCGAGCACGGTGCCGGGAGCGCCGTCGGTGGTCTTGCCGAGCTTTATCAGCGGGGTGTTGCCGACCAGCTCGAGCAGTGATTCCACGTAGTCCACGGTCCCAGCCTAATCGGAGCGTGCGGCTCGCCTTCGCGACGATCTCGACGTCTCTTCGCCGCCGGGCGGTTCCGCGCCCCCGCGCCGAGAGCCCCAGGTCTGGGACAACCGTGGCATCCGCCTCCTACAGTGGACAGGTACGCCACATTGCGGACACGGTCGATGAATGGGGGGCGGGTGAGCAAAGCACGGGCAGCGCGCAGGCTCGCGGCGGCCGCGGCGTACGGCGGGGGAGGCCTCGGCGCGGTCGGGGCGTCGCTCTACGGCATCCTCCGGGCGGAGGCAGCCATGGCGAGGCGCAAGATCGGCAAGGCCGTGGGCGAACCACCAAACCCGACCGGCCTGTACGGCGCAGAGCTGGCCGGCCCGGCCATCACACTGGCGGTGCTGGGTGACTCCAGTGCTGCCGGCTACGGCGCCTCGGCCCCCGAGGAGACGTTCGGCGCGTTCCTTGCCGCCGGGCTGTCCGAGCTGGCCGCCCGCCCGGTGTTCCTCGAGAGTGTCGCCAAGGTCGGCACCAAGACCGCAGGCCTCGCAGGGCAGATCGGAGCTGCCCTCGCCGCACTGCCAGACGTCTGCGCGGTCATGATCGGTGCCAACGACGTCACCCACCGGGTCCCGGCGTCGGAGTCGGTGCGCGCGCTCAAGGAGGCCGTCGAGACGCTCCGGGCAGCGGGCAGCGAGGTCGTCGTCGGCACCTGCCCCGATCTCGGCACGGTGCGCCCCATCGCCCAGCCGCTACGCCAGGTGGCTCGTCAATGGAGCCGGCGACTCGCCGCCGCCCAGACCATCGCCACCGTCGAGGCGGGCGGCCGCTCCGTCTCGCTTGGCAGCATCCTCGGGCCGGAGTTCGACGCCTCTCCGGTGGACCTCTTCGGCCCCGACCGCTTTCACCCGTCTCCAGCGGGTTACCGCAGCTGCGCCCAGGCGATGCTGCCGACCGTCGCCGCCGCCGCAGGGGTCCCACCCGACGCCGTCGACGTACCCGAGGCGGCTCGCGGTGAGGGGGTCCGGTCGCTTGCCCGAGCCGCCGTCGAAGCGGCCGAGAGCCCCGGCACCGAGGTGTCTCGGGTCGAGGCCGGTGGGACCGAACACGGACCACGAGGTCGCTGGGCCTTGTTGCGGCACCGCCGCCGACACGAGGCACCGGTGGTGGGACCGATCGACGAGATAGCCGGCGACCGGCCGACGGACCCCGGCGATAGCTTTGGAGGCGACAGCGAGCAGCCGGTGTCCGCCGTGGCCGAGAATTGGCCGTGAACTCTTGTCCTCTGGTCCGTGATTTGGCAAGGTCAGCCCCACGGCCCATGCCAGCGAGTCCCGGGAGGAACCATGGCCCTTCACCACTCCGAAGAAACCCATCAGATGCTGGTCGCGCGGATCCCCGACGCGACCGGTCGTCCTCTTCACGAGTGGTTCGGCCATCTTGACAACGGCCCCGGTTGCGTCCGGTTCGACGACCGAGTGCGCTGGCTGCGCGACGAGTACGGTCTCGCCCACGGCCACGCCACCGCGATCGTCCACGAGCACGACCTGCGCAAGGCGCACCGCAGCTTCGAGTGAGACGTCGAACGACCCCCGGATCACTCCGGGGGCCGTTCGGCGATTCAGCTCCTGGTCAGTCGCTCTGCAGGATCGCCAGGATGCGTAGCAGGTTGATGTAGATCCAGATCAGCGTCACAGTGAGCCCGAAGGCGGCCCGCCACGACTCCTGCTCCGGCAACCCCGCTCGGACACCCTGCTCGACCATGTCGAAGTCGAGGATAAGCATCAAGATGCCGATGCCGAGGCCGACGAAACTGGTGATCAGACCGAGCGTGCCGAATCCCCCGAAGCCGATCGCCGAGCCGAACAGACTCAGCACCAGGTCGAGCATCAGCACGGCGAAGAAACCGAACATGGCGATCGTGACGAACTTGCGGAACTTGTCAGTCACCTGGATGTTGAAGAACTTGTACGCCGCGAGGGTCGCGACGAACGCGGCGACGGTGCCGAGGACCGCACCCGTGACCGCACCCTGCGCGATGTCTTGGTAGACCTCGCTGATGGCGCCGAGGAAAACTCCTTCGAGTGCGGCGTACGCCAGCACGAACGCCGGCCGCACGGTGCGCATGAACGAGACGGCGAAGGCCATGCCGAGACCGCCGAACGCCCCGATCATCCAGGCCAAGCCGAGATATTCCTGGGGCATGGCGACCCAGGTCAGCGCCGCTGCGACCACCACGACGGCCAGCGTTGTGGCGGTCCGCATGACGACCGAGTCGATCGTCATCCGCTCCTGCAGCGCTTGGCCAGTGGGGTAGTTCCAGCTGGCCGGATCGGTGCCCCGCGGTGGCTGCCCGTAGCCGGGCTGCGGCTCGCCGTAGCCCTGCTGGTACTGCGGTTGAGGGGACTGCTGGCCGTAACCCTGGTAACCCTGACCACCGGCTGGGTAGGCCTGGTTGCCGTAGTTCTGGGCGGCTTGCCCGTTGAAGCCCTCGGATCTGTCGAACACGGGGTTGTTGCTACGCATGGGACGCGTCCTCCTTGCCCGACACCATGCCGGGTCTGCCTCCATCATACGGGACATTCGGGAGCCTCCTCGGCCGCGCCGGCCGCGCGGTTCGGCCCAGCAGCCGCGGTGACGTCTCGCCGCCACACGTCGCAAGGCGTCCACCGGACCCGCCATTCCCGACCGGCTGCCGCCACACGTCTCAAGGCGTCCACCGCCGCGCAGCCCCGTCAACGTCGGTGCCCCCGGTGGGACTCGAACTTCCCGCACCGCCGTACTAGCGCCGTGCTGTTGCGTGTGCTGCAGGCTGCCTGAACTGGGCATTCGCAAGTGCAGGCGCATCGTCCTGTCTGGTGACGTCCAGTGCTAACGAGTCCGTGAGCAATCCGTTTGCAACGCCTACCATGCCGCGTCGACACCAAAGGTGCGGAG
>JACCVZ010000164.1 GCA_013697905.1 Nocardioidaceae bacterium | reverse complement strand
CGCGGAGGCGAGGGCGCCACGGCATACGCCGAGGGGGTCCGCCTCGACGTTCCCGCCCCGCCGACCGCCGTGATCGATACCGTCGGCGCCGGGGACGCACTGATGGCGGGCCTTCTCGCGGTGCTCTTCGAGTGGGGTCTCACGCGCGACCCTCACGCAGGCGGCCCGCCGATCCGCTCGCACTCCAGGGTGCCGGCCACGGCCGAACGGCTCGGCACCCTGCTCGAGGCCGGGATGCTCGTCGCTGCCGAGACCGTTGCCCGGCGCGGTGCCAACCCGCCGACCCTCGACGAGCTGCCGCAAGACTGGCCTGACCTCAGCTAGGCGCGTGGTCGAACGCGACCTGGTGGGCGTCTTGGCGTGTCGTCGCCGGTTGGCGCGGCCCGAGTCGTACCGTCGAGATGGACGGCCGGCAGGGGAAGCCGGCCGCTGCGGGAGGCCCATCGTGCAGAGTTCACCAGGGCAGGCATCATGCCCTGGGGCGTGTCGTTCCCGGTCCGACTAGTCAGCGGATCGGGCGCACGATGCGTCGCGCGGTCCACGAGGGATCAACAGTGGTTGCAGCTCACGACAGCACCCCCGGCGGCCCGGCCCGCACGCGCACCGGCTCGCCCGCCGCGCTCACGCTTTCGCGGAGCCGCGCCAAGCGGTCCGCCCCGGCCATCCGCACCTATGTGCTGGACACCAGCGTCCTGCTCGCCGACCCCGGCTCGCTCCGGCGCTTTGCGGAACATCACGTGGTGTTGCCGGTCGTCGTGATCACCGAGCTCGAGGGCAAGCGCGCACACCCCGAGCTCGGCTACTTCGCCCGGCAGGCGCTGCGGACGCTCGATGAGCTGCGTGTGCTGCACGGCCGGCTCGACGCTCCGGTGCCGATCGGTGTCGAAGCAGGCACCCTCCGGGTCGAGCTCAACCACACTGACAACGCCGTGCTTCCAGCGGGTTTCCGCCTCGGCGACAACGACAGCCGGATCCTGGCGGTCGCGCTCAACTTGGCGGCGGAGGGTCACCGAGTCACGCTCGTCTCCAAGGATCTCCCGATGCGGGTCAAGGCCTCGGCAGTCGGCCTTCCGGCCGAGGAGTACCGCGCCGAGCTGGCCGTCTCGACAGGCTTCACCGGTATGAGCGAGATCGATGTGACCGCCGCAGACATCGACGCGTTGTACGCCGAGGGCACAGTCGACCTCGAGCCGGCCGGCGGCCTACCGTGTCACTCCGGGCTGGTGCTGCTGTCCGATCGCGGTAGCGCCCTCGGCCGGGTCACTGCCGACAAGCAGGTGAAGCTGGTGCGGGGCGACCGCGAGGCGTTCGGGCTTCGCGGACGTTCTGCTGAGCAGCGGGTGGCCCTCGAACTCTTATTGGATCCCGAGATCGGCATCGTGTCGCTCGGTGGTCGTGCCGGCACCGGCAAGTCTGCGCTCGCCCTGTGCGCCGGCCTCGAGGCGGTGCTGGAGCGTCGCCAGCACAAGAGGGTGGTCGTCTTCCGGCCCCTATTCGCAGTCGGCGGCCAGGAGCTCGGCTATCTCCCAGGCAGTGAGTCAGAGAAGATGCAGCCCTGGGCGCAAGCGGTGTTCGACACCCTCGGCGCGTTGACGACCACCGATGTGATCGACGAGGTGCTGGCCCGAGGGATGCTCGAAGTGCTTCCGCTCACCCACATCCGAGGGCGGTCTCTCCATGATGCCTTCGTGGTCGTCGACGAGGCGCAGTCGCTCGAACGCAACGTGTTGCTCACGGTGCTGTCTCGGGTCGGCGCCAACTCGAAGGTCGTCTTGACTCACGACGTGGCCCAGCGGGACAACTTGCGGGTCGGAAGGCACGACGGTGTGGTGGCGGTGGTCGAGAAGCTGAAAGGCCATCCCTTGTTCGCCCATGTGACGTTGACGCGCTCGGAGCGTTCGCCGATCGCCGCGCTCGTCACCGAGATGCTCGAAGACGTTTCCCTCTGAGCGCTCATTTCGGCCGGACGTGGTGCTCAAGCTGACTCGAGTGCCCTGCACAGGTCGCTAGCTGCGCCTCCATGCTTGTATAGCGAAGAACGTAGCCAGCGCGAAGGCAGCGAGCACCATGGCCTCGGTCAGGGCTGGTTTGCCCTGGACCTCCACCACCACGGTGGTCACGAAGGCAGCGATCGTGAAGAACCCCAAGAGCCCGATCAGCGTTTCGAGCTGCTGCTGGCGTGCGGTGGGTTTCACTCGCGGGTCGCCGCGGCCGGTGCTCTTGGGCACCGGCTCGCGTCCCTGGCGATGGTGGGACATCAGCCTTTGACACCTCCGGCGGTCAGACCCGAGACGATGCGACGCTGGAAGAGCAGCACGACGATGATCAGCGGAATCGTGACCACGGTGCCCGCCGCCATGACCGCCGTGTAGGGCTCCTGGTGTGGCTGGG
>JACCVZ010000158.1 GCA_013697905.1 Nocardioidaceae bacterium | reverse complement strand
CGCTAACGCCGCGGACAGTGCGCTGACCTGCCGCTGAGCGAGGATCAGCCCGGCGAGGCGTCCAGGCCGGCCGCACGACGAAACAGCACGCCCAGCAGGTGGGCGTACCCCCGGGCGTCGTCCAACGCGCAGTGGGTGTGCTCAATGTTCCCGAACCACTCTGGCGGCAAGGTGTCGGGCGACATGTCGGCCACCGGACGCCCGGTGATCGCGGCAGCGTAACTGCGGAGACACAGGCCGGGTCCGTCGAACAGTCGCTCGTCCTCGTAGGGACCCTGGACCAGTCCGTACCGAGTGAATCGTCGCAGGTAGTAGTCGATCCAACCGCCGTCGAAGGCAATCGGGGAAGCGGCAAACGTCCTAGGACCGGGCAGATCCCGGACCCAGCTCACGAAATCGCGCATGGCTTCGTCGACGGGTCGAGGGCCGGTTGTCGCCGCAGCCCAAGCGCCCGGCTGAGTCTGGAACCAAGCGTACGTTTCAGGGCTCGGAGCCGCGCCGGGGAGTGGCTCGAGGACAACCTCGAACGTGCCGCGCTCTTCACCGGTCGCAGTCACGGCCACGGAGGCGAAGGATCGCATCGAGTTCGCACCGGGCCAAGGACCGTCAACCTCGATGTCGGTGACGACATAGATCCACTCGTCGGGACTCGGGCTCGACTCAGTCACTCTGTTCTCCTCAGACATGACACCAATCGGAGCATCACGCTAGCGCTGACGCGCGGCTGCATCTTGAACGCCTCCTCATGCACCCGTCCCCGCAGTCCGTCACGGATCTCTCGAGGCAGCTTTCTTTACTGAGAGGACGTCCGGATCTAATGGCTTTTACCGGGCCGGTTTGGCAGGCTCGGTTCTGGTAGCGGCCGGCGGGTCAGCACTCTTCGGATCTGGCCTTGTAGGTCTTGCGGCAGACTGTGCGCCCGTTGGTCGTGAGGAGGCGTGACCGCTGCTGGGATGACGTGCCCCGTGAGGTATGCGGTGAGCACTTGACCATTAGATCGCCGGCTGTCTCCTCCACGCTGCCGACGGTGTCCGCAACCGCTGTGGGCGCGGGACGGGAGAAGCGATGCTGTTCGTGGGAAACGACTGGGCCGAGGACCATCACGACATCGAGATTGTCGACGACGACGGTCGGGTGCTGACCCGCCGACGGTTGTCGGAAGGGCTCGAGGGAGTCACCCGGCTGCACGCCTTGATCGCCGAGCAGATGCCCGAAGACTGGGTCGACCTCGACCCCGGTGAGGCTGCAGGCCTGGTGAAGATCGGGATCGAGACAGACCGGGGCTCGTGGGTCGCCGCCCTGGTCGCGGCTGGCTACGAGGTGTTCCCGATCAACCCGATGTCGGTGGCCCGCTACCGGGAACGACATTCCACCTCGGGAGCGAAGTCGGATGCCGCGGATGCGCACCTGCTCGCCGAGATCGTCCGCCTGGACCGGGCACATCACCGACCGGTGGCCCGCGACACGGTCGAGGGCGAGGCGATCAAGCTGACCGCCCGCACCCACCAGTCGCTGATCTGGGACCGCACCCGCCACGTGCTGCGACTGCGTTCGACGTTGCGGGAGTACTTTCCCGTTGCCCTGCAAGCCTTTGAGGACTTGGATGCCCCAGACGCGCTCCAGCTGCTCATCAAGGCTCCCGACCCCGACCAGGCCGCCCGTTTGAGCACCGCGACGATCACCGCCGCACTCAAACACGCCCGCCGTCGCGGTGTGGCAGCCCGCGCCCAGGAGCTTCGGACAGTCCTAGGTGCCCAAGAGCTGCGGCAGCCCCCGGTGCTGCAAGATGCCTATGCCGCCGTGGTGGCCAGCGAGGTCGCGATCATCACCGCCCTGAACGTCCAGATCGATCGGCTCGGGGCGGTGGTGGGCGACCATTTTGGCCGGCACCGGGACGCTGAGATCTACGCCAGCCTGCCCGGACTGGGTGTGATCCTCGCGGCCCGGATCCTCGGCGAGTTCGGCGACGCCCCGGACAGGTACGCCGATGCGAAAGCCCGCAAGAACTACGCCGGCACCTCCCCGATCACCCGAGCCTCGGGCACCAAGAAGGTCGTCCTGGCCCGATACGCCCGCAACCGCCGCCTCGGCGACGCACTTCAACAGTGGGCGTTCTGCTCGATGCGCGGATCACCCGGCGCACGCGCCTACTACCAGCAGCTCCGCGGCCGCAACATCGCCCACCAAGCAGCTCTCCGTCAGCTCGCCAACCGCCTCGTCGGCATCCTGCACGGCTGTCTCAAAACCAACACTCCCTACAACGAGAACACCGCCTGGGCACACGTCCTCCAAGCCGCTGCTTGACACCGCCAGAACCTGGGATGTCTGC
>JACCVZ010000151.1 GCA_013697905.1 Nocardioidaceae bacterium | reverse complement strand
GGCAGCCCGTCGGGCCCATGACGGCGAGCCGCCCGACCTCCCCGGCGGGCAGCGCGACGCCCTCCCGGTCGACGACCGCCGCCACGAACCCCGGCACCGGTCGGCCCGTCGAGCCCGGCCGGATGTCGTCGTCGGCAGAAGCGATGAAGATGTGCAGCATCTCGGTCGAGCCGATGCCGTCGATGATCGAGACCCCCGTGGCGTCCCTGAACTGCTGCCAGGTGCTGCTCGGTAGGTGCTCGCCCGCGGAGACCGCCCGGCGCAGCGACCGGAGCCGGCGAGCATGGTCGCCGCTCAGCATCGCCCGGTAGGCCGTCGGAGCGGTGAAGCAGATCGTGACCACGTTCGACTCGATGAGGCTCGCCAGCTCGCCCGGCGTCGCCTTCTCGATCAGCAGGGTCGCCGCTCCCACCCGCAGCGGGAACACCACCAGCCCACCCAGCCCGAACGTGAAGGCGAGGGGCGGTGTCCCGGTGAACACGTCGTCGGCCGTCGGACGCAGCACATGCCGCGAGAAGGTGTCGGCGTTCGCCAGCACGTCACGGTGGAAGTGCATGGTCGCCTTCGGCCGGCCAGTGGTCCCCGACGTGAAAGCCAGCAGGGCGACGTCGTCGGCCGCCGTGTCGACGTCCTCGAAGATGCCGTCGTACGACGTGCAGCGGCCCACCAGGTCCGCGGGGTCGACGCCGCCGTACTCCACGATCGGCGCGCCGCTGAGGTCCGCTGCGCGAAGGTCGTCGGTGAAGCGATGGTCGCACAGCGCCACGTCGATGCGCGCGATCTCGTGGACCGTGCTCAGCTCCCCGCGGCGTAGCAGCGCCATCGTCGTGACCACCACCCCACCCGCCTTGAGCACGCCGAACCAGCACGCCACGAGCCAGGGGTTGTTCGGTCCGCGCAACAGCACCCGGTTGCCGGGCACCACGCCAAGCTCCTCGACCAGCACCCGGGCGACCTGGTTGGCCCGCGCCAGGAGGTCGCCGTACGTCCATGGGTCGGTGCCGGGGGAGAGCAGGCAGTGCCGGTCCGGACCCAGCCGCGAGGCTGGGGTGTCGAGCAGCTCGGTTCCGCAGTTCAGCCGCTCGGGATAGTGCAGCTCGGGCAGGTCGAAGAGGAACTCCGGCCAGGCATCCTGGGGTGGCAGGTTGTCACGGCAGAAGGTGTCCACGTGTGCCGACGCGGTCAGCTGCATGCGAAAACGTCTCCTGGTCCCGAGGGCACTCCACGGTATCCCGAAGGGCGGCAGACTGGCGTTCAGGCGCCGCAGGGCCGGGATGATCGACAGCTGGCTGCCAGCGCCTGCGCCCTTCCCAACAGCAGCCATTCCTGGTCAGATGAGCCAACGCAGGTGCAGATCTCATGTGGATGTTGCGAACGACTGACCAAAGGACGCGTCATGAACGATCGCCCTCGCTCAGGACAACTCGCCACGATCGGCGCCATCGGGTTCGCGATGATGTTCGCCGGGCAGTCGGCTGACAGGTCGGCAACCTCGCGACGTGGGCCGCGGTCACCGGCGGCAAATGGCACACCTGTGCCACCCAGGCAGATGGTTCCTCGTGGTGCTGGGGGTACAACAGATACGGGCAGCTCGGAGACGGCACCAAGATGGATCGGTCGACACCTGCGCAGGTGGGCGACGACAGCAACTGGGCCACGATCACCGCCGGTGACCTGACCACCTGTGGCACTCGAACGGACATGACTCAGTGGTGCTGGGGCTCTAACGTGTATGGCCAGGTCGGGGATGGCACCACCGCCAAGAAGCGGCTGAGCCCCAAGCAGGTGGGGGGTGGGACCACCTGGACGGGCGGCGCCGTCGGCACCGGCCATTCGTGCGCCGTTCGAACGGATGGAACCGCGTGGTGCTGGGGCAGCAACCTCACGGGACAGCTCGGGAACGGCACCACCGAGGACAGCTCTACTCCGGTGCGCGTCAAACGCAGTTGAGCCGCCCGGCGCCGGCTGAGTCTCGTCCAGTACGCACCGCGTCGACTGACCACGGCTCGACCAGTGATCAGCCGCGAGGGTCGAGAACTGCCGTGCCCTGCACCTCGACACGTGCCTCCAGGTCCCAGAGCCGTACGACGCCCACTGCCGCCATGGCGGGATAGGTGCTCCCGACCAGCCTGCGCCAGAC
>JACCVZ010000130.1 GCA_013697905.1 Nocardioidaceae bacterium | reverse complement strand
GGCGGAGTGGACAAGCAGAGCTTCGACGATCCCGGCGTCGCCATCGCGCATCGGGTCCGCCCGACCGAATCGGGCACGGAGGTTGAGACGCTGACGCAGCTGCTCGACTTCCTGCGGACGACGGTCGTGACCAAGGCGACTGGGGTGAGCGACGGTCAGGCCATCGCGCATCCGGTCGCGGCGTCGGAGTTGACCGTCGCCGGGCTTGTCAAACACCTCACCGGAACCGAGCGGTTCTGGTTCAGCATCGACTTTGCCGGACTCGATGTGCCGTGGCCGTGGACCGACGACGATCCGCACGGCAACTTCCGACTGGCGACGACCGATACCTTGGCAGGTCTCCTCGCCGCCTACGAAGCCGAGTGCGAACGTTCGCGGCGGGCGGTTGCCGGGCATGAACTGGACGAGATCGCGCGATCCGAGGACATGAACTTCACACTCCGTTACGCGTTCGCTCACATGATCGAGGAGACGGCCCGGCACTGCGGCCATCTTGATCTGCTCCGTGAGTCCATCGACGGGGCCAGGGGCCAGTGAACACTGGGCCGTTGCCCGCTCCCGCTGAAGAGGCTCGTTCCTGACCCGGTCAGAGCCCCCCGGCGACGCGAATGCTGGCTCCTGTGACGTAGGCGGCATCGGGTCCGAGGAGCCAGGCGATGGCTGGGGCGATCTCGTCGGGTTCACCGATCCGTCCCAGCGGGATGCGCGGCAACACCCGCTGCATTCGGTCCGGGTCACCAGCTGCGGCGTGGATGCCGGTACGGATTATTCCGGGAGCCACGGCGTTGACCCGCACTCCTTGGTCGGCCAGCTCCTTGGCTAGGCCCACGGTCAGCGCCTCGACCCCGGCCTTGGCTGCTGCGTAGTGCACATACTCGTGCGCAGAACCCAATGTTGCCGCGGCGGAGGAGACATTGACGATTGCCCCGCCTGGTCCACCGTGCCTGGTGGACATCACCTGCGCTGCGCGACGAGCGCACAGCAGTGACCCGATCAGGTTGACCTCCACCACCTGGCGCACCACCGCGACTGGGGTGTCAGCGAGGTCCCCAATATGTGCGGTGAGCCCAGCGTTGTTGACCAGACCGGTCACCGGTCCGAGTTCCGCGGCTGCGTCGAAAAGGCGAGCGACATCGTCGTCGTCTGCCACGTCACCCGGCACGGCGACCGCGCGTACACCGGTGGCGCGGGCCTTAGCGACGACGTGATCGGCGCAGACACGGTCACCCAGGTAACCGAGGACGATGTCGTGGCCGCCGCCGGCCAGGCGCACCGCAGTGGCGGCCCCGATGCCACGGCCACCCCCGGTGACGATGGTAAGAGGTCGAGACGAACCTTTCATAAGGCCATCTTGCTGCACGAACATACGCAGTCAGCGGCCAAGAGCGAATCGTTTGGGCCGCGGTTTAAGGATCGACCGTGGGTTCGTCAAGCTGTCGTGAATCTGGGCAAGTTCGAAAGCGACGCCGCCTAGTCGGTGTAGAGGCAGAACGGATGCCCGGCGGGGTCTAGCAGCACCCGGACGTTGTCCTGCGGCTGGAACTCAGCTAGCTCTGCACCCAGTTCAACTGCGTGCCCGACCGCGGCTTCGAGGTCGGATACCTCGAAGTCCAGGTGCATCATCATCTGCTGACGACCCTCATGTGCAGGCCAGACGGGGCGTGTGTAGTCCCGCTCAGTCTGGAAAGCTAACCCGACCACGCTGCCCGGAGGCGAGATCGCCGCACCTTCGGGGCCTTCCGTGTCGAACGTCCACCCGAGTAAGTCGGCGTAGAAGTGCGCCAAAGCGGGCGCGTCCGCCGCGTCTAGAACGGTGGACCACCAATCATGCCTCGACCAGCGGTCGACGGAGTCATCCGACTCCTCACGACCTCGCATGAGGACAGGATGGCACGGCGACTTGACAATCCGTCAGAGCGAAACAGTCAACGCGCCCGCCCTGACGACCATGTTCAAGCACATTATCGCCAACAACCGCGCTGGCGGCTGGCGCCGGTTGCAGCGCGAAGGCAGCTAGCGCGGGCGGAAATGGTTCGCCATCGCCTCGCTCCCGGACCGCTTCGACACCTGCCATTCAGGTGTCAGCAGGATGCATTCCCGCAGCACGCGTTGGCGGGCTTCTCAGTCAAGAATCGTGACGATCAGCCCGGTACTTGTGTCGCAAAGGGGTACGTGGATCGTGAGTCATTGATGTCTGGTCATGCGGTGGCCCGCACGGACTTCGCCACAGAGCCAGATCCAGCAAGAACCGATGCCATAACCATCAGCCTCAGAAGCACCACCTCAACCATTGGGAGGACCAGCATGACGACTCCGGTCGAAAGCTCCAGCAAGACTGGCGC
>JACCVZ010000078.1 GCA_013697905.1 Nocardioidaceae bacterium | reverse complement strand
GGTGTGGGCGCTGGACTACCAGTTCGACGTCACCACAAGTGGCCGAACCCTGAAGATCCTGCATGTCGTCGACGAGCACACCCGCGAGTCCCTCGCCGACGTCGTCGCCTACTCCATCGACGCCGACACCACCGTCGACGTCCTCGACAAGGTAGCCGCCGACCGGGGCCGCTACCCCGACTTCATCCGCTGCGACAACGGACCCGAGCTGACCGCCAACGCCGTCAAATACTGGTGCCGGTTCAACCGAGCCGGCACCGCCTACATCGACCCCGGCTCCCCCTGGCAGAACCCCTGGGTCGAGTCCTACGGCTCCCGGATGCGCGACGAACTCCTCGCCCTGGAAGTGTTCGACACCCTGCTCCACGCCCGAGTACTTGTCAGCGACTGGCGCGACCAGTACAACCAATACCGACCCCACTCCGCCCTCGGCATGCTCACCCCCACCGAGTACGCCACCAGGCGGCAGACCAACCAACCACAACCCTCATAACGGATGGACCACCCAACGGGGTCCGGTCAGTGGTGATCGACACGCATGGCTTTACGCAACGGGAAGTGAACGTCTTCGAAGGGATCGCTAGCGGTCTAGCTGCCAAACACATCGCCCGTGAACTGCGCATCAGCTCAGATACAGTCAACGCCCACCTAAAGTCGATGTATCGAAAAGCCGGTGTCTCGGGTCGCGAGGAACTCATGGGCCGACTGACATGAGCCCTACGTCAAAAGGTTCGTGCAGCAGCCGGTCTACTTCCGGGCGCGGCTGCAAATCAGCGCCTGTCCCTCATGGTGGCAGATACAGATAACCCCCGCGCGTTCCCGATATTATGTTGTTGTTTACCGGGCTCTGATGGAGGCACGTTCACCTTCCACAACCACGATGAGTCCCCTACGGCCCCAATCTCGACGGTGGAGGCAGCTTCCGGCAACGACGGCTTCGTCAGTTCCGCAGATGACAGTCCCGGTACACCCTGAGCCCGACCGACCCGATCTTCGAGTACAACCACTCCCAGGGCATCTCGGTGATCGCCGGCTACGACTACCTCGGGTCCGCTGGGCCCCAGCTCAGAGTCAGCTACGTGTTCGCTGATTAAGCAGCCGATGACTTCGGCGCCAACGCCCGCATCTTTGAGCGCGACGCGACGACCGGCAGCGTCGGGGAACTGGCCGGTCACCAAGGTCTTCTCCTCGTGCTTGGCGTAGCCCGTCCAGGGCTCAGGGCAGGACTGCGGGCTGAAGACGGACGGTGCTCGTGGGCCCGTCCTCGTCGAGGGCGTGAGCGCCGATGCGGACCTCGTAGTCACCGCCGGCCAGTCGGAATGCGCCGGCGTCAACGTCCCAGCGGGCGAGTAGGCGTGGCTCAAGGTGTAGCTCGACGGGCTTGCTCTCGCCGGGCTTGAGGTCGATGCGGGCGAACGCGGCCAGGCGAGAGACGAAGTCGTCGGGGCTTGCGCTACCGCCCTGCGCGCGGCGGCTGGCATACACCTGGACGATGGTCGCGCCGGCGCGGTCGCCGGTGTTGGTGACTGTGCCGGTCACGACGACGTGGCTGCGGTCGGCGGTGACGTCCAGGCCGCTGAAGGCGAAGGTCGTGTACGACAGGCCCCAACCGAATGGGTAGGCCGGGGTGAGCTGCTCGCGCTCGAACCAGCGGTAGCCGACGTCACTGCCCTCGATGTCGTAGGAGACCTCGAAGATGTCGCCGATGCGTTCCATGTTCGGGTTCGACGTGGTCGTCGCCGGGTCGTGCTGCTCGGGACGCGGCAGCTGGTCGATTGACTTCGGGAAGGTCACCGGCAGGTGCCCCGATGGGTTGACCCGCCCGAACAGGACGCCGGCAACCGCCTGGCCACCGCGGCCTCCGGGGTAGAACGCAGCGATCACCGCCGGCACCTTCGACGCCCACGGGACGCTGATCGCGCCGCCGGACTCGATCACCACCACGGTGCGCGGGTTCGCGGCGGCAACCCGCTCGATCAACTGCTCTTGGCCGTCGGGCAACCCGGTCCCCTGTGAGTCGAGGCCTTCGGCGCGCCACTCCTCGGCGAAGATCACGACGAGGTCGGCGTCGTACGCGGCCGCGACCGCGGCTGCCTCGTCGATGCCGTTGAGGAACTCGACATGAGCGGCGCCGGCATCGGCCTCGATGGCACGCAGCGGCGACGACGGGTGGAAGACGCGGTCCGCCCACACCCGATCGATGCCGGAGGGCTCGACGATGCTGCCGAGCGGGGTGACCGCAGAGGACCCGCCGCCGGACAGGACACCGACGTC
>JACCVZ010000071.1 GCA_013697905.1 Nocardioidaceae bacterium | reverse complement strand
CCCGTCGCGCGGCCCTCGTCCAGCCGCTGCCCGGGCTGCATCTGGTCGGCGCCGGGGTTCATCCCGGGGCCAGCATCCCCTACGTGGGTTGGGGGGCCGCCCATGTCGCGGCTCGGGTGGGCAAGGCTAGATACGGCTGCGCCAGCGGGCCGCTCAGCTGCGCCGGAGGCTCGCGAAGATCTGCCGGGTCGCCGTCGACCGGTTCAACGTGTAGAAGTGCAGCCCGGGCGCCCCCGCGTCGAGAAGCTCACGGCACAGCATGGTCGCGAGCTCGATGCCGACCGCACGGACGTCGTCGGCGTCGGACAGCTCGCCCAGCCGGTCCACGACCCAACCCGGCACCGACGTGCCCGACAGCTCGGCCATCCGGTGGATCTGCTTGAGGTCCGTGATCGGCATGATGCCGGGGATGATCGGGATCGGGCAGCCGAGTGCCTCGACTCGGCGCACGAGAGCGACATAGGGCTCCGTCTCGAAGAACAGCTGGGTGACGGCGAAGTCGGCGCCGGCCCTCGCCTTGGCTGTGAGCACGCGTGCGTCGGCGTCGAGGTCCGCGGCTTCCGGGTGCCCCCCAGGGAAGGCTGCCACTCCCACACTGAAGTCACCGAGCGAACGCACCAGTGCGACGAGCTCGTCGGCGTGGTCCAGCCCGTCGGGGTGCGCGATCCACGGTTTGCCCGGACCACCGGGCGGGTCGCCGCGCAGGGCCAGCACGTTGCGGACCCCGGCGTCGGCGTACGCACCCATCACCGACCGCAGCTCGTCGCGGCTGTGCCCCACACAGGTGAGGTGAGCCACCGGGGTCAGGGTGGTCTCGCTGGCGATCCGTGCGGTGATCCGGACCGTGCGGTCACGGGTGGAGCCGCCGGCGCCGTAGGTGACCGAGACGAACGTCGGGTCAAGGGGTTCGAGCTCCCGGATCGCCTGCCACAGCCGCCGCTCGCCGTCGTCGTCCTTCGGCGGGAAGAACTCGAACGAGTACGAGTGACCAGGCCGGGCCAGCAGCTCGCGGAGCATCGCAGGCCGCTCCAGGGTGCGCGCGTGCCGACCGGTCACCATGGGAGGAGGGTACCGAGCAGACCGACTTGTCAGGGTGCAGTGGACGCCGCCGCGCTCATGTCACCCTGACAAGTCGGGTCTCGATAGGCTCGCGGTCGTGACCGAGATCGAGCCGATCCCCGCTGAGCTGACCGACGCGGTCGCGGAGATTCTCGACTCGTTCATCGACGACAAGCAGCGTCAGCTGGCACCGATCGGCGCCGAGCTCTACCAGCTGGTCGACGCTGCCCGACGCGCCGTCCACGGCGGAAAACGGCTGCGCCCCGCCTTCGCCTACTGGGGCTGGCGCGCTGCCGGTGGCCCGGTCGACGCGACCCAGGAAATCATCACCGCCGCGGCGGCGATCGAGCTCGTGCACGCGAGCGCTCTCGCCCATGACGACGTGATGGATGACTCAGACACCCGGCGCGGACAGCCGGCCGCGCACCGCGCCTTCAGTAAGAGGCTTCGTCTCGCAGAAACTGCGCGCGTCGACGCCGAGCGGTTCGGGCGCTCTGCGGCGATCCTGCTCGGCGACCTGCTGCTGTCGTGGTCCGACGAGCTGCTTGGCCGCAGCGGCTTCAAACCCAAGGTGATCGTCCGCGGCCGCGTGTACTTCGACCTGCTGCGCACCGAGGTCGTCGCCGGCCAGTTCCTCGACGTGCTCGCCCAGGCCGGCGGCACCACCAGCGCCTCGGAGGCGCTACGAGTCGTCCGTTACAAGTCGGCGAAGTACACCGTCGAGAGGCCCCTCCAGTTCGGCGCCGCGCTGGCCAACGCCGAGCCGCCGCTGCTGGCGGCCCTGTCGTCGTACGGCGTCCCCCTCGGCGAAGCGTTCCAGCTGCGCGACGACGTGCTCGGCGTCTTCGGGGAGCCACGCCTCACCGGCAAGCCCAGCGGCGACGACATCCGTGAGGGCAAACGGACCTTGTTGGTGGCTCGGGCCTTCGCCAAGTCCAGCTCGAGGCAACGCGCCGTCCTCGACCGTTCCTTCGCCAGGGCGGAGATCGACGCGGCCGGCGTCGCCGCCGTCCAGCAGGTCATCCGTGACACCGGCGCCCTCGAAGCGGTCGAGACGGTGATCACAGAACTGACGGCGGCGTCGCTGGCTGCGCTGGAACGTGCGCCGATCGTCGATGGCGATGCACGAGCAGCCCTACGGGTCTTGACCGACCGGGTCACCAACCGCAGCCTCTGAAGCGAGCTGCCCTGGTGACGGCTGATCAGACGATGACCTGAGCGCGTCGTCGTACCTCGGTGCCGCGGTCCTCCCGCAACGCATCGATGGGACGGCCCGGCAGGGAGTTGTCAGCGGTGAACAGCCACTCGACAGACTCCTGGTCACGCAGGCCATGGTCGGCCAGCACCGTCAAGGTGCCGCCGAGGCCCTTGACGACGAGGCCGCCCTGCAGAAACGCCGCCGGCATCTCGAGCTCCTTGCCCTGCGGGCGCCTGAGCACGACGAGCTGGTGCTCCCGGGCGAGCTGACGCACCTTGCTGGGGGTGACGCCGAGCTCGTCGGCGGCCTCGCGCAAGGTCAGCCACGCGTCGACGAGGGGCTCGAGGTCTGTTGGGTTGTCCACTGTCTCGCTCACGCCCCCAGCCTGACATGTGCTGCCCTCGCAGCGCCGCGGAGGGCCACACGGGCAGCCACAACCCGCCAGACGCATAAGGTTCGGGGTCGGCGCTGAGGGGGTGGAGACGGCGAGGCTTCCCGGTGACCGAGGTGACGCTCCCTAAACTTGAGTCCGTGGAACGACCCGCGACCACCGATCCCCTCGTCGGGCGCCTGCTCGACGGGCGGTACCGGGTGGGCGCCAAGATCGCCCGTGGTGGGATGGCCACCGTCTACGAGGCCAACGACCTGCGGCTCGACCGGGCGGTGGCGATCAAGGTGATGCCGGACGCGCTGGCCGACAACGAGGAGTTCAGCCAACGGTTCGTGCGAGAGGCTCGCGCCGCCGCCCGCCTCACCCACCCCAACGTCGTCGCCATCTACGACCAGGGCGACGACGACGGCACGCTCTTCTTGGCCATGGAGTACGTCGCCGGGCGACTCACTCTGCGTGACGTGATCCGGGCGGAGGCGCCGCTCTCACCGCAACGGGCGCTGGCCATCTTCGAGGAGATCCTCAAGGCCATCGCCGCCGCCCACGAGTCCGGGATCATCCATCGCGACGTCAAACCCGAGAACGTCCTCATCGATCCCCGTGGGCGCGTCAAGGTCGCCGACTTCGGCCTGGCTCGGGCGATCGGCTCAGCCACGACCGCCACCGCGACCGCCGGCGTGCTGATGGGAACGGTCTCCTACATCGCCCCCGAGCTCGTCACCGAGGGCCGCTCCGACGCCCGCTCGGACGTCTACGCGCTCGGCGTCTTGCTCTTCGAGCTGCTGACGGGTCACAAGCCGCATACTGGCGACAGCCCGATCCAGGTGGCATACAAGCATGTCCACGACGATGTGCCGCCACCGTCGACCCTGGCGGACGGTCTCCCGCCGTACCTCGATGCGTTCGTGGCCAGGGCCACGTCGCGACAGCGTGACCTTCGACCGGCCGACGCACATGTGATGCTCCAGCAGCTCAAGCG
>JACCVZ010000023.1 GCA_013697905.1 Nocardioidaceae bacterium | reverse complement strand
CAAGCCACCTGGCTTGTTCACATGGCACACGCTTCGTCGGGAGACGGCTACGACGACGAGGTCAGTGCCTCGGCGTCGAGCTCGGCGCTGAACTGCGTTCGGTACAGGTCGCCGTAGAGGCCCCCCGCGGCCAGCAGCTCGCTGTGTGTCCCCCGCTCGACGACCCGTCCGTCGTCGACGACGAGGATCTGATCGGCGTTGCGTACGGTTGACAGGCGGTGTGCGATCACCAGCGACGTCCGCCCCTCAAGCGCGGAGTCGAGAGCCTGTTGCACGGCCTGTTCGGATTCGCTGTCGAGGTGGGCGGTGGCCTCGTCGAGGACGATGATGCGCGGCGCCTTCAGCAGCAACCGGGCGATGGCCAACCGCTGCCGCTCTCCCCCGCTGAGTCGGTAGCCGCGATCACCGACGACGGTGTCGAGGCCGTCCGGGAGCGAGTCGACGAGCCGCCGGATCTGCGCCGCCTCCAAAGCGGCCGTGATCTGCGCGTCGTTGGCGTCTGGACGCGCATAGGTCAGGTTGGCGCGAATCGTGTCGTGGAACATGTGTGCGTCCTGGGTGACGTAGCCGACCGTGTCCTGCAGGTCCGCCGAAGATGTTTCGCGCACGTCGACGCCTCCCACCTGCACCGACCCGGCCGTGACGTCGTAGAGACGGGCCACCAGGTGCGTCAGCGTTGTCTTACCCGCCCCGGAGGGACCGACCAGCGCTACCACTTGCCCGGCCCCGACGTCGAAGCTGACGCCGCGGATGACGTCACGCTGGCGTGAGGTCTCGGGACGGGCGACCATCTCGAGGCTGGCGAGCGACACCTGCTCGGCTGTCGGGTAGGCGAAGAAGACCTGGCGGAACCCGACGGTGGCGGGCCGGTCGGCGAGCGGGACCGGGTGCTCGGGGTCGGTGATCATCGGCTGGAGGTCGAGCACCTCGAACACGCGCTCGAAGGAGACCAACGCCGTCATCACGTCGATGCGGACGTTGGACAACGCCGTCAACGGTCCGTACAGGCGGCCCATCAGCGCGGCCAGGGCCACCAGGGTGCCTGGCGACACGGTCCCGTCGATCGCCAGGTGTCCGCCGATTCCGTACACGAGTGCGGTTGCGAGGGCGGCCACGAGCGTCAGGGCGCTGTAGAAGATGCGGCCCACCATGGCAATCCGTACCCCCAGGTCACGCACCGTCGAGGCTTCGCCGGAGAAGTCGGCAAGCTCGGCGCCGCGCCGTCCGAACAGCTTCACGAGCATGGCGCCGCCGACGTTGAAACGCTCGGTCATCATCCCGGACAGCCGCGCGTTGGTCTGCATCTGGTCGCGGGTCAGACCCGACAGCTTGCGGCCGGCCCACTTGGCGGGAAGCAGGAAGACCGGCAACATCAGCAACGCCAGCAAGGTGATCTGCCAGGAGAGCAGCAGCATGGCTGCAGCGACGAGCACCAGGCTGATGACGTTGCTGACCACACCGGACAGCACGGACGTAAACGCCCGCTGCGCCCCGATGACGTCGTTGTTGAGCCGCGACACCAGCGAGCCTGTGTTGGTGCGGGAGAAGAACGCGACCGGCATCCGTTGCACGTGGCCGAAGACCTCGGTGCGCAGGTTGTAGATGAGCCCCTCACCGATACGTGTGGAGAACCACCGCTGCGCCAGCGTCAGACCTGCTTCGGCAACGGCCAGCGCCGCAACGATCAGCGCCAGCAGGGTGACCAGGGAGCCGTCGCGCTGGAGCACGCCGTCGTCGATGATCTTGCGGAACAACAATGGGCTTGCCACCACGAGGACGGCGTCGACGATGACAAGGGCCAGGAACGCCAAGATCTGCTTCAAGTAGGGCCGGGCGAACCCCACGATCCTTCGTGTCGTGCCTGGCTTCAGCCCCGCGCGGTCTCTGGTGGGATCCTCGCGGCTGAACTGGTGCATCATCCGCATCGGATTGGTGGGCTGGCTCATCGCGCTGTTGTCAACGTCGGCTCAGCCACTGTTGTTCCCGTCACACCGTTCCCGTCACACCCGGTCATGCCCGACGTAGGATGCCTCTCACGACCGGTCACCGGCCGCCCTCCCGGGCGACGCTCCGCAGCCGGCCGAGCTGGGCCCGCCGCTCGGCACCGAGCTGCTCGTCGTAGCTGCGAGCACCAGCCCCGAGAAGGAGCTCCTTGGTGGCGGTCACCGCTTCGTGCGGCGGTCCGACCACCGCCCCGGCGAGGTCGTCCACGGTGGCGTCGAGCTCGCCTCGGGCTACGACGACCGTCGCCAGGCCGAGGCGCTGCGCCTCGTCGGCGTCGACCCAGCGACCGGTCACACAGATCTCGAGCGCCCGCGCGTAGCCGACCGCTGCCACCAGCGGATGGGTACCGCCAAGATCCGGCACCAGGCCTAGGGACGTCTCCCGCATGGCGAAGCGGGCGTCGTGCGCGCAGACTCGCAGATCACAGGCGAGCGCGAGCTGGAAGCCGGCGCCGACGGCGTGGCCCTGCACCGCCGCGATGGTGACGATGTCAGGTCGGCGGCACCAAGAGAAGGCTGCCTGGAAGCCGGTGAGCGTCGTCAGCAGCTCGTCGTCCTCCTGGCCGGCCAGGTCGACCATGGACATCTCGCCGGGGATCCCGCGTTGATTGAACATGGCCCGGTCCAGGCCGGCGCTGAACGAGGACCCCTCGGCCCGGACCGTCACCACCCGTACGTCGGATGGCAACCCTTTTCCGACTTCTGCCAGGGCCGCCCATAACTTCGGGCTCTGCGGGTTGCGCCGCTCGGGACGGCACAGCGTCACTGATGCCACCGCTCCGTGCATGGCGAAGCGGAAACCGATGTCGCCGTCGCGGTTACTCATGGCCGCCCAGCCTAAGGCGTGCCGTCCGCGGCAGGATCCGGCGCGCTGGCGTGGCGCAGACGCACCCGAAGCTAGGCCAGCGAGACGAGGTCGGCGTACCCGGCGTTCCACAGGTCCTCGACGCCGTCAGGCAGGATCAGCACCCGGTCGGGGTCCAGCGCCTGCACCGCACCTTCGTCATGGGTGACGAGCACGATGGCGCCCTCGTAGGTGCGGATGGCGCGGAGCACCTCCTCGCGGCTCGCGGGGTCGAGGTTGTTGGTCGGCTCGTCCAGCAGCAGCACGTTGGCGGCCGAGACGACCAGCGTTGCCAGGGCCAGCCGAGTCTTCTCCCCGCCTGAGAGCACAGCCGCGGGCTTGTCGGCGTCGGAGCCGGAGAACAAGAACGCGCCCAGCACGCTGCGGGCCTGCGTCTGCGTCAGGGCCGGCGCCGCCGTCTGGAGGTTCTCGACCACGGAGCGGCCCAGGTCGAGGGTCTCGTGCTCCTGGGCGTAGTAGCCGAGCTTCAGGCCGTACCCGGGCTCGACCTCGCCGGTGTCGGACGCGTCGATCCCCGCGAGGATGCGGAGCAGCGTCGTCTTTCCGGCACCGTTGAGCCCCAGGATGACGACCCGGCTCCCCTTGTCGATGGCGAGGTCGACGTCGGTGAAGACCTCGAGTGAGCCGTAGGACTTCGACAGCTCGTGGGCCATCAGCGGCGTCTTGCCGCAAGATGCAGGCTTCGGGAACTCGATTTTGGCGACCTTGTCCGACCGTCGGCTCGCCTCCAACCCGCCCAGCAGCCGCTCCGCACGCTTGGCCATGTTCTGCGCCGCTGTGGCCTTGGTGGCCTTCGCGCGCATCTTGTCGGCCTGGGCCATCAACACTCCGGCCTTCTTCTCGGCGTTCGAGCGCTCCCGACGGCGACGCCGCTCGTCGGTCTCGCGCTGCTGCAGGTACTTCGACCAGCCCATGTTGTAGACGTCCACCTCGGCGCGGTTCGCGTCGAGGTGGAACACCTTCGTCACGGTCTCCTGGAGCAGGGCTACGTCGTGGCTGATGACCACGAGACCGCCCTTGTGCGCCTTGAGGAAGACCCGTAGCCATCCGATCGAGTCCGCGTCGAGGTGGTTTGTCGGCTCGTCCAACAACAGCGTCTCGGCTTGGCTGAACAAGATGCGCGAGAGCTCGATCCGACGACGCTGGCCACCCGACAGCGTCTCCAGGGGCTGGCCCAGCACCCGGTCCGGCAAGCCGAGGCTGGCCGCGATCTGGGCAGCCTCAGACTCGGCCGCGAACCCACCGGCGGCGTGCAGCTCCGCGTCGGCGTTCGTGTAGCGGTGGATCGCCTTCTCGGCGCGGCTGGTGTCGCTGCTGCCCATCTCCACCTCGGCGTGCCGTAGCCGGCGTACGACGTCGTCGAGGCCGCGCGCCGACAAGATCCGGTCGTGGGCGAGGACGCTGAGGTCGCCGGTCCGCGGATCCTGCGGCAGGTAGCCCACCCGGCCGACGCGGGTGACCTTCCCGCTGAACGGCTCCGTCTCCCCCGCGAGCACCCGGGTGATGGTGGTCTTGCCGGCACCGTTGCGCCCGACCAGGCCGACCTTGTCGCCCGGTCCGATCCGGAAGGACGCGTCGTCGACAAGGACCTGCGCGCCCGCGCGAACGTGCAGCTGGTGGGCGGTGATCATGACGTGGGACTCGGCGCCTTTCGGGACAGCTCTGCCGGCGAGGCGGATGGATCGGGTGGCACAAGCAGATGCCCGGCACGTACATGCCGGGCATGATCGTTCGCGCACCCCCGTGGGGGATGTATCTCCTAGGCTACAGGCGGAGCGCTGGTGGCGGGCCCAGGCGGTCCGCGATCTGATGAGTCGCCACTGGAAGGACGCGCGGATGAAGTTTAACCCCAAGGCGAGGCTCGACCGCAGCCAGATGCGCAAGCGCGGCCGTGGCGGCAGCAGTGGTGGCGGCGGCTTCCAGATGCCCAGCGGACGCGGCTCAGGCCGCGGCATGCCCATCCCGATGGGGGGCGGTGTCGTGGGCCTGATCCTCGTCATCGTGCTTTTCCTGGTGGTGACGAGGTTCGGGAGCGACCTTTCGGGTGGGTCTGACACCAGCCAGAACGCCGGCACGACCGACGAGGGTGGCCAGACCACGTGCGAGTCCGGCGCCGACGCCAACGAACGCCGGGAGTGTGCCCTGCTCGCAACCGTCAACTCGGTGCAGGACTACTGGGGTGACGCTCTGCCGGACCAGGGAGACGTCGACTACGAGCAGGCCCAGTGGCAGGACTTCTCTGGCACCTTGAGCACCGGGTGTGGGCAGGCGTCGTCGGCGACCGGCCCGTTCTACTGCCCTGTCGACAAGGGCGTCTACCTTGACCAGAGTTTCTTCGACGACATGCTCGAGGGCCAGCTCGGCGCCAAAGGCGGCGACTTCGCCGAGTCATACGTCGTCGCTCATGAGTACGGTCATCACGTCCAGGACCTGCTCGGCACCTTGTCCAAGTACCAGAGCCGCGAGACCGGACCCACGAGCCCGTCGGTGCGCATCGAGCTCCAGGCAGACTGCTACGCGGGGCTGTGGGCTCAGGCCGCCACGACCACCAAGGACAGCAACGGCGAAGTCTTCATCACCGACATCACCCAGACCGACATCGGCGAGGCCATCGATGCGGCGACCGCCGTCGGTGACGACAAGATCCAGCGGCAGACGTCAGGGCGGGTCAATCCGGAGCAGTGGACTCACGGGTCGGCCGAAGAGCGGGTCCGCTGGTTCATGACGGGTTTCGACTCCGGCCGGCTGGACGATTGCGACACGTTCTCCACCGATCACCTATGACCGGCGCGCGCACGGCAGTCACGAGTCGGGGTCGTAAAGACGCACCGTGACCGACCGGGCGGCGAGCACGGCCTGGGCGAGGACGTCGCGGTTCGGGTCGGCGAACCCCCCGAGCCACCGCTGCGGCCGCGCAGCCAACACCCGCAGCCGCGGCCGCTCGAGTACGGCGCTGAGAGCGTTCCGATCGCCTCCGGTGCCGACCATCGCGAGCCCGGCGGCATGCGGGAGCAGCAGCCGCGCCACGTGCTCCGCTGCGGCGTCGAAGGCAGCCTTGGCCTGGTTGTCGCGGCGGTTGGCGAACCGGTGCTGTGACCACCCGCCAGCCTTTGTCTTCCCTTGCACGTGTCGACGTCCGACCTTCGACTCAACCGTTTCGGGGCCGGTCACCCGCGCCACCGCGAAGCCGCCGCGACGGACCAGCACGATGCCGAGCCGCCATGGCCGGCTGAGATGCGTGAACACGTCATCGAGGTGCGTGACCTCTCCGGTGTCGAAGGGGATGGCGATGGCGACACGGCTGCCGTCGGGACTCGATGCCTCGAGGACACCGTCAGACACCGACCAGACGGTCGCTGCGTGGCGTGCGTCGTAGCGACCGACCCAGCCGGCCAGCCGCTCCCAGGGCACGTCCACCGACCGTTGTCCGCCGTTCTGGCAGTCAGGCAGCGGAAGCGCCGATCCGCGAGGCATCCGAAGTCAAGAGCTCAGACGTTGAAGCCGAGGGCGCGCAGCATCTCGCGGCCGTCGTCGGTGATCTTGTCCGGGCCCCACGGCGGCATCCAGACCCAGTTGATCTTGAAGTCGTTGACGAGGCCTTCGAGCGCCGTCTTCGTCTGGTCCTCGATCACGTCCGTCAGCGGGCAGGCGGCTGACGTCAAGGTCATGTCGATGGTGGCCACGGTGGCGGCATCGACGGAAACCCCATAGATCAGGCCAAGGTCGACGACGTTGATGCCGAGCTCGGGGTCGACCACGTCCTTGAGAGCCTCCATCACGTCGTCGTCCGACACCGAGGACTCTCCGGTGGTCAGGTCGACCTCGGGCAGGTCGGTCGTGTCAGGTGTCATCTGTCATACCTCCGAATCGGAGACGGCCTTCGCCGTCGCGTCCTTCCAGGCCATCCATCCCAGCAGCGCGCACTTCACCCGCGCCGGGAACTTGGCGACTCCTGCGAAGGCGATGCCGTCCTCGAGCACGTCCTCGTCGGGATCCACCCTCCCACGGCTCTGCATAAGCTCCACGAACGAGTCGTGGATCTCCATGGCGTCACCAATCTTCTTGCCGATGACGAGATCTGCCATGACCGAGGTCGCGGCCTGCGAGATCGAGCACCCCTCGGCGTCGTAGGACACGTCCTCGACGACGCCGTCAAGCACGTGCACGCGCAGCGTCACCTCGTCGCCGCAGGTCGGGTTGACATGGTGAACCTCGGCCTGGAACGGCTCGCGCAGCCCGGCGTGGTGGGGTGCCCGGTAGTGGTCGAGAATGATTTCCTGGTAGAGGGCTTGCATGTCCATCAGCTGTGGCGCTCCCCGCGGTGGGTCGGCTGGGTCATGACCCGACCTTGAAGAAGCGCTTCGTCTGCTCGATTCCATCCACGAGCGCGTCGATCTCTGCCGGCGTCGTGTAGAGGTAGAACGACGCCCGCGTCGACGACTGGACACCGAAACGTGCGTGGGCCGGCTTCGCGCAGTGGTGACCGGCGCGGACGGCTACGCCGAGCGAGTCCAGGACCTGGCTGACGTCGTGGGGGTGCACACCGTCGATCTCGAAGCTCACCGCTCCCCCGCGGTCGACAGGCTCGGTCGGTCCCAGGATCGTCAGCCCGTCAACCTCGAGCAGCCGCTCCAGCGCATATGCCGTGATCGCGTGCTCATGCCCGGCGACGTTGTCCATTCCCAGGGCCGACAAGTAGTCGACCGCGGCGGCGAGACCGATCGCCTCCACGATGGGAGGCGTGCCCGCCTCGAACTTCGCAGGCAACGGGGCCCACGTCGACCGCTGCATCGTGACCGTCTCGATCATCGATCCACCACCGAGGAACGGCGGGAGCGCGTCGAGCACCTTCGCGCGTCCCCACAGCACCCCGATCCCCGTCGGCCCCACCATCTTGTGCCCGGTGAAGGCGACGAAATCGGCGCCCAGTGCCGCGACGTCGACGCGAAACTGCGGAACAGCCTGCGACGCGTCGACGACAACGAGGGCCCCCACTTCGTGGGCGCGCCGGATGATGGTTTCGAGCGGCGTGACGGTGCCGAGCATGTTGGACACCCAGACGACTGAAACGACCTTGGTCCGGTCGTTGATGATGGAGTCGATCTGCGACAGGTCGAGCCGTCCTTCGTCGGTGATCCCGAACCACCGGAGCGTGGCGCCCTTTCGCTCGGCCAGCAGCTGCCAGGGCACGATGTTGGAGTGGTGCTCCATCTCCGTGATGACGACCTCATCGCCCACTCCAACCTCGTAGTCACCGTGCGCCCATGCCAACGTGTTGGCGACCAGATTGAGCGCCTCAGAAGAGTTCTTGGCAAATATCACCTCCGAGGCATCGGGGGCGTTGATGAAGGCCGCGATCTTGACGCGAGCTACTTCGTACGCCTGCGTCGACGCGTCACCGAGCTGGTGGACCGCTCTGCCGACGTTTGAGTTGATTTGCTCGTAGTGCGCCGTCATCGCGCCGATCACCTGACGGGGCTTCTGCGAGGTGTTCGCGCTGTCGAGGTAGACCAGCGGCCGGTCGCCGTCGAGCCGGCGGCTCAGGATCGGGAAGTCGGCCCTGATCCGGTCGGTGTCGAGCAGACCCGTGAGGGCGGTGCCCTGCATCGTCATGTGCTCAGCTCCATGGTGTCGAGTCGGTGGCCGCGGGGCGACCGTCAGACGCTCATCCGGTTGTACTTGTCGTAGCCTTCGGATTCCAGCTGCTCAGCTAGTTCGGAGCCGCCCTCCTCGGCGATGCGCCCGGCGACGAAGACGTGCACGAAGTCGGGCTCGATGTAGCGCAGGATGCGGGTGTAGTGAGTGATGAGCAGGACCCCACGGTCGCCTTGTCCGCTGAATCGGTTGACACCCTCGGAGACAACCCGGAGTGCATCGATGTCGAGACCGGAGTCGGTCTCGTCGAGGATCGCGAATCTAGGGTTGAGCAGCTCGAGCTGAACGATCTCGTGGCGCTTCTTCTCCCCGCCTGAAAAGCCCTCGTTGACGTTTCGCTGGGCGAAGTCGCGATCCATCGCCACCTTGTCCATTGCCTCGTTCATGTCCTTGACCCAGGTACGCAGCTTGGGCGCCTCCCCGTCGAGCGCGGTCTTCGCCGTACGCAAGAAGTTCGACACCGAGACGCCAGGCACCTCGACCGGGTACTGCATGGCGAGGAACAGACCGGCTCGGGCGCGCTCGTCAACGGTCATACCCAGCACGTCGACGCCGTCGAGGGTCACCGAGCCACCAGTGACGATGTACTTCGGGTGGCCGGCGATCGAGTAGGCCAGGGTGGACTTGCCGGAGCCGTTGGGTCCCATGATCGCGTGCGTCTGCCCCGACTTCACCGTCAGGTCGACGCCCTTCAGGATCGGCTTCAGACCGTCGTCGGTGTCGACTGCGACGTGCAAGTCCTTGATCTCCAGGGTGGCCATGTGTTTCAAAGCTCCGTCTCGTTGAGGGGGTGAGCAACGTCGACGACGACAACGCCGCCCTCGACCTTGCAGGGGTAGACAGGCACCGGCTCATAGGCCGGCAGCCCGGTGGGCTTGCCGCTGCGCAGGTCGAACCGCGACCCGTGCAGCCAGCACTCGATCTCGCACGCGTCGGTGTCGACGTCGCCCTCGCTCAGCGCGATGGCCGCATGCGAGCACTCGTCACGGATGGCGTAGACCTCGTCGAGGGTGCGCACGATTGCGACCTCGGTGCCGCCGACGTCGACCGCCACGACCCCCCCGGTGGGCACGGCATCGAGCGCGCAGGCGTGTTCATAGGTCATTGCGAGATCACCGCTGGCGTGCCGACGTTCTTAGCGAGCTCGGCCTCGACATCGGCGAGCAACCGCCGCTCGACCTCGGGGATGCCGATCTTGCGGATGATGTCGGCAAAGAACCCGTGCACGACGAGGCGCCGCGCCTCGTCCTCGCTGACGCCGCGCGACTGCAGGTAGAACAGCTGCTCGTCGTCGAAACGCCCGGTGGTGGACGCATGGCC
>JACCVZ010000354.1 GCA_013697905.1 Nocardioidaceae bacterium | reverse complement strand
GGTGTTCCTCGGAGTCGCGGCCGTGGACTCGCCAGCCGCCGCCGTCAGGGATCCTGCCGACCTTCTTCACGTCCAGGTGGACCATGTGTCCGGGCCAGCGGGCGGTGATCGTGCCCGGCGTGCGGTTGGAGTCCCCACACGGGTCAAGGAAGCGTCGCTGTCCCAGGCCGAGTCGGTCCAGGTGCCGGGTCACGGTGCGGCGGTTGATGGCGATGCCGAGAGCCGCCAGCTCGTGGGTGATCCGGACCGCGGACCACTTGTTGTCCCGCCGCCAGGTCTCGATCTGCGCGATCACCTCCGCCGGTGTCGCGTTCGGGCTCTGGTGCGGTGTCGAGGATCGATCGTGCAAGCCGAGGTGGCCGTGGCGACGCCACCGGTTGACCCACTTCGAGGCGCACCCCCGGGAGATCCCCATCTCCGCGGCCACGTGAGCGATCGGGCGATGCTGACAGCGCTCCACAAGGCGACGTCGACCTTCGAACGAGAGCGGGGCATTACGGTGTGACATGAGGGCAGGTCCCTTTCGCTGGCTCGAGACGAGTTGCTTGGTCGCTACTCATCCTTGCCGCAGAGGGCCTGCCCCTCCTACTACCTCAAACCGCCCGGCCTGTCGTCAACGTCCCGCCCCGCAACAGCTAGCCGTCGCAGAGCTGCGGACCCGGCGATGCTGGTTCCCGATGACCGGTGCGCCGCGGGAGTGGACGGCGTTCCTGGACGAACTGGCCGCAGAGCACGACATCGACATCGAGTACGGCGGTTCGACGATGGGATTCGACTACTGGGTGGAGCGGGCCGCCCACGGTTCGGTACCGCCGACGTTCATCGGTACCGTGATGGATCTTCCGCCGGTGCCGCAGGCGCGCATCATTTCGCTCATCGACCCGGTCCCGGTCTACCCGTGGTGGGTGATTTGGCGACAGCGCCTGCCGACCCGCCTGGTCGAAGAACTCGTCGCCGCCTCGCCCGTCCCGGCCCACCCCTACCTGCCCGCCGATGCGTGGCTACCTTCAGGCGACCGTTCTTACGCGACTCGGGATCGGGTGAAGGAACATTAGCCAGCGTCCATGCCGTAGCTGACGGTGAAATCCCACGGTTCGGTGACGGTCTACATGACCCCCGCCCCATGCGGGGAGACGACAGGACGGTCCGCACGAGCGTCGGGGATTGTGTAGCGGCGCTCTATGAGTCCGAAGTCACATCTGACATCGGCGTCTCGAATCGACGCGACGCTTCGACTGCAAGACTCGTTCCCCCGGTGCCGTGATGCGCTTCCAGCACGAGGTCGTCGCTCACGCTCACCGCTCTCAGCTTCAGCGGTCCGCTCATGGCCGAACGACGACCGGAACGGGTTCGGCTTACGAGGCGTGCGATCGGTATCGGTCGGCTCGGCGGGCGACGTGCAGGACCGCTCCCCAGTGCCGGCGAAGGCGACCGTTCGATCGCTCTTGGAGGCGACGTCTGATCTCTGTGTAGAGGCGGGTGCGCTTCGATGCCTGCATGGCGATGTGGCCGGAGAATGTGTCGAGCAGCGCGAGGTACTCCTCGGCGTTGTAGCCGATCTCCCAGTCGAAATGTCGAACGACGACGTCCCCGAAGAGACCGCTACGTTCGATCTCGACCCGATCATCGGCCAGGTCGCGGGGTCGCAGACAGATCGCATCCTCTGGTATGCCTTCGCCGATCTCCTCGTAGACGTCCTGGATCTCCAAGAAGAACGGGTCACCGCCGTCGGGGACTACATGGGTGGCGCTCCAGAAGGCGAGGTGGCCTCCGGGGCGCAACCGCTGCCAGGCCCGCTGGTAACGCGTCGCCGGGTCGATCCAGTGCCAGGCCGTCGCGGCGAAGACGAGATCGAAGTGGTCGCCGACTGGCGGGTGCCAGGTCTCGAAAGCGCTCTCGATGATCTCCACGCCGGGGAAGTCGGCGAGGTTGTGTCGGGCTTCCGCGACCAGATGTGGGCCGATCTCGATGCAAGTGATCCGAAAGCCGCGGCGGGCAAGGGGAATAGTCGCCTTCCCGGTGGCGCACCCGACCTCCAAGAGCCGATCACCGGCCTTGATCCTGGCCGCCTCGACAAGCGTGTCGTAGAGCTTCTCCGGATACTCGGGCCGGGCCTGCTGGTAGAGCCCGGCCGCCGTGTCGAACGTCGTCCGTAGTCGATGCCGGTCGTCTGCCACGCGATCATCATCGCTCGGCTCTTGCACCTCGTCGAGCGCGCGCTTTGAGACTGGTCGGCGTACGGCGGCCCTGCCCCGTGGCGGCGTGACCAGTTGCCCACCCAGGACGACCACAGACCAGTTCCCGCCGGGCCAAGCTGCAGGAGGCGCTAGAGGGCGTCGGACCGTGCCGGATCCGTTACCGAAGTCGTGGACGTGCGTGTGAGGCAGCCATAATGAGCGGGGGCAATGATGGAGGAGCCAGTCTGTGGCAACGGTGAGCATCCGCATCGTGCACGCCGCGACGAGTTGGCCACCAAGCCTGGAGACGACCCGACCAGTCCCGAGCTGGGCGTGTTCAGTACGCGGTCCCCGGCCCGACCGAACCCAGTGGGGGCTACACCGCGTCTCGGTTCTGGACATCCGGGACGGCAAAGTACGGGTTCGACCTCTCGAAGCGATCAACGGGACACCGCTCATGGACATCAAGCCAGTCATCCGATCCAACGACGAGTGAGCGCCACTGCAGTAGGCACTGCAGCACCACCGGGCAACGTTCAACACAAGACGGAACCCACGCGAGTCCCCGGCACGACGATGCGCCGCCATGGCACATTCCCTGTGTCAGGCCCGCCCCCGTGGATCGCGGCAGGTTCGGGGAGAGGCCGACGCCGTTACCACAACCACATCCGGACTACCGCGTGTCACAAGGCGACACTGTCCGGCTTCCTCGCAAATGACCTCCTGGTTCGCGGTGAGAAGATTCGATGTCGCCGAAACCGCCATCCCCGTTCGTCGACCTGAAGGAGAGTGTGGCAATGCCAGCCTGGATCTGTGTGACCTGTGGGGTCCAATACCCCGACACAGGTCGGCCACCGGCTCACTGCCCGATCTGCGAGGACGAACGCCAGTACGTCGGGTGGGACGGACAGCAGTGGACCACCATGTCCGACCTCGCCCGGGACCACGCCGTGGTGCTGCGCGAGGAGGAGGCCGACCTCGTCGGCGTCGGCGTGGAACCGGCGTTCGCGATCGGGCAGCGGGCGCTGCTCGTGTGCACACCGCACGGCAACGTCCTGTGGGACTGCGTCTCCCTGCTCGACGACGACGCACGGGCGCAGGTGGACGACCTCGGGGGAATCGAGGCGATCTGCATGTCCCACCCGCACTTCTACGCCGCCAACATCGAGTTCGCCGACGCGTTCGACGCTCGTGTGTTCATCCCGCGTGCCGACGAGAAGTGGATCCAGCGGTCCTCGCCGCTGATCGAGCTGTTCGACGACGCCGCGGAACCGGTGCCCGGAGTGAGCCTGGCCCGCATCGGCGGCCACTTCGACGGCGCCGCCGTGCTGCACTGGCCGGCCGGAGCCGACGGCGGTGGAGCCTTGCTCACGGGAGACACGATCACCGTCGTCCAAGACCGAG
>JACCVZ010000343.1 GCA_013697905.1 Nocardioidaceae bacterium | reverse complement strand
CGGTCTTCGGTGACGGTCATGCGGTGCCCCCTTGGGACGCGGCCATCACGGCCTTG
This sequence comes from Nocardioidaceae bacterium, assembly GCA_013697905.1. Classification (GTDB taxonomy): domain Bacteria; phylum Actinomycetota; class Actinomycetes; order Propionibacteriales; family Nocardioidaceae; genus JACDHG01. Next base: position 2,671 of record JACCVZ010000343.1, on the reverse strand, counting down.
ACGATGTTTTGGTAGCCCGTGCAGCGGCAGAGGTTGCCTTCGAGACCGTCGCGGACCTCGTCCTCGGTTGGCGACGAATTCTCCCGCAGCAGGTCGAGGCTCTGCATGATCATGCCGGGCGTGCAGAAGCCGCACTGAAGCGCGTGGTTCTCGTGGAACGCCTGCTGCATCGGGTGCAGCTCACCGTCCGTGGCGAGGCCCTCGATCGTCGTCACGTCGTGACCGTCGACCTGAACGGCCAGCACCGTGCATGACTTCACGCTGGTGCCGTCGAGGTGGACGGTGCAGGAGCCACAGTTGGTGGTGTCGCAACCCACCACGGTGCCAGTCTTGCCGACCTGCTCACGCAGGTAATAGACAAGCAGAGTGCGGGGTTCGACATCGTCGGAGTAGTCCACCCCGTCGACCTTGATGCTGACTCGAGTCATATCCATCCCTCTCGCGGGGCAGGTGGAGGTGTCGCCGGTCACAGCGACTGACACCACACAACCCTGCGAACGGCCGCCACACAAGTACTTGAGGGAGAAAGCATCGCCCTCCGGTCCTCAGGCAGTGGAGGGGTCATGGTGGATCGGTCCCTCGACGCCGGCAAGCCGGTCTCCCCTCCCGCCCCACCGCAGGGCGATGATCTCCGCGGCGACGCTCACCGCGGTCTCCTCAGGGGTGCGAGCCCCGAGGTCGAGCCCGATCGGGCTCGCCAACCGAGCAAGCTCCGCTTCGGTCACCCCGGCCTCGCTCAGCCGCTTCGTCCGGTCGTCGTGGGTGCGACGCGAGCCCATCGCCCCGACGTACGCCACCTCGGGAAGTCGGAGCGCGACCTCGAGCAGCGGCACGTCGAACTTGGGGTCGTGGGTGAGCACGCACAGCACGGTGCGGCTGTCGATGCGGTCCGCCGCCACCTCCGCGGCAAGGTACTTGTGCGGCCAGGCGACGACGACCTCGTCGGCCTCAGGGAACCGTGACGTGGTCGCGAAGACGGGCCGAGCGTCGCAGACGGTCACGTGGTAGCCGAGAAAGGATCCCAGCCGCGCCACGGCCGCGGCGAAGTCGATGGCGCCGAAGACGAGCATCCGGGGCTTCGGCGCGTACGACGACACGAACACCGCCATGCCCACACCCCGGCGCTGGCCATCGGGGCCGTAGTGCAGGGTCTCGTTGCGCCCGTTGGCGAGCAGGCCTCGGGCGTCGTCGGCGACCGCGTGGTCGGCACGCTCGGAGCCGAGCCCCCCCTCGGCAGCCTTCGGATGTCCGGCCGGCCGTACGATGAGGCGCCGGCCGACCCAGCTCTCGTCCTCATGCTCGACGACGGTGGCCACCGCCACCGGCTGACCGGACTCGACATCTGCAGCCACCTCACCCAGCTCGGGAAAGGTCTGTTGGTCGATGACCTCGACGAAGACGTCGATGATGCCGCCGCACGTCAGCCCGACCGCGAACGCGTCGTCATCGCTGACCCCGTACCGCTGCAGAGCAGGGCGGCGCTCGTCGAGGACCTGCTCGGCGAGTTCGTAGACCGCACCCTCCACGCAGCCACCCGAGACGGATCCGACGGCCTCGCCGTCGGGACCGACCAGCATCGAGGCTCCCGGTGCACGTGGCGCGGACTGGAACGTCGCGATCACCGTGCCCACGCCGACCGGCTTGCCCTCGCGCCACCAGGGAAGCAGCCGATCCATCACGTCACGCACAAGCAATCACCTCCAGTGCCTTCTCGAACGTGGCCATGCTGTGGCCCGCCAAGAAGGAGTCAACGTACGGCAGGGCCGCCACAATCCCACTCTGCACGGGTGCGTAGCCGAGCTTGCCCTGGTGCGGGTTGATCCACACGACGGTGTGGGCGAGCCGGTGGAGCCTGCACATCTGCTCGCCAAGCTGGGCGCTGTCTCCACGTTCCCAGCCGTCACTCAGCACCACCACGACCGCACCCCGGGCCATGCCGCGCTGGCCGTGCCGGTCGACGAAAGCCTGCATCACCTCGCCGAGACGGGTCCCGCCGGACCAGTCCGGCACGGCTTCCCCCGCCGCCTGGACAGCCGACTCGCCGTCCCGCAACCGCATCGCGCGGGTGACCCGGGTGAGCCGGGTGCCGATCGTGAAGACCTCGGTCCGGTTCGGATTGGCCGACGCCACGACGTGCGCCCACCGCAGCAGGCTGTCGGCGTACGGACCCATCGAGCCGGAGACGTCGATGAGGAGGACGACACGCCGGGGTCTCGTCGTACGACAGCGGAAGCTGAGACGAGCCGGCTCCCCGCCTCGGCGCAGCTGCTCGCGCAACGTTCGCCGAGCATCGACCTCTCCTCGGCGGGACGGCCGACGACGCGGAGATGTCCGCAGCGGCGGCCGCGGCCGGAGCTTGCCGAAGAGGCGGGCAAGCTCGGCGCGTTCGGTGGCGCTCATCGACGCGATATCGCGGTGCCGCAGCACCTCGCTAGCGCTCGCTGCTGCCCTGATCAGGTTGTCCTCGGGGCCTTCGCCGCTTCGCCCCTCGGCGTCGTCGAGGTCTGCCTGCGCGGTACGACGCAGCGAGTCCCGCGCCCCGCTCGGTATCAACCCGGCACCACTGAACCACGCGGTGAAGAGCTGGTCGTAGCGCTCCAGGTCGTCGAGAGTGCCGCAGAGGGTGGCGCGGCCGGTCCAGTAGACAGCGGCCTGGTCGTCGGCGCCGACG
>JACCVZ010000321.1 GCA_013697905.1 Nocardioidaceae bacterium | reverse complement strand
TCCGAGTCCGAGACCCGTACCAGCCGGCCCATGGCGCCCACCTCGAGATCGGCCAGGCACTGGGTCGGCTCCTCGATCACCAGTCCGTCCCTGGTCGGGATCGGGTCACCGTGCGGATCGCGGACCGGATCGCCTAGCTTGTCCGCGATCAGCTCCTCGAGCTCTGCGGACAACGCGTGTTCGAGGACCTCTGCGTGCTCGTGCACCCGATCCCACGACATTCCTAGGGCCTCGGTGAGGTACAGCTCGAGCAGACGGTGCCGTCGCAGCACCGCCAGCGCGAGTCGGCGACCGGACTCGGTCAGCCGCACCCCCCGGTAAGGCACGTGTTCGACGAGCGCGGCATCGGCGAGCTTGCGGACCATGCCCGACGCTGAGGACGCCGTCAGTCCTAACTGAGCGGCAAGTGCGTTGGTGGACACAGCACCCCTGCGCCGCGACTCCAGCTTGTAGATCGCCTTAACGTAGTCCTCGGTTGCGGAGGACGCTGAATAATCTCCGCTTACGGTCATTATGAGGTTACGGTAACCTTAATTGAGGCGGCCGCCGAGCTGAAGTCCGAACTGTGGGCAGGTCTGCAGCAGCCGATGGTGGCCTAGCATCCCGAGAGCGATCCGTCCACCTTCTGGTGTCAGAGGTACGCCTCGGAAGTGGACGTTGGCGACCCAGGCCGGGTTCGGCGAGCCTCTTGATCATGCTCGAGGCGGAGCCGGACGTCACCCTCAGGCGGTGGGCGATGGCGCGTCTTGACCGCTCGGTGTCCGGTGCGATTGGAGCACGCATCGCCTTGGCGTAGTCCTCCACCGCCTCGCTCACCGCGGCGGCGTGGTGCTGGCAGCACTGCGCCGCGCCGCGCCGCTGCATCTATCCGCTGACCAGCAGGCCGGTGAGGTAGAGGATCGCCATGCCGGCGCCGATCCCGGTGACGCTGGCCGGGTAGAGCACCCGTCCGACGTGATCGCGGATCGTGGGCACGAGTTGCTGGATGACCTGCAGGATCGCGCCGACTCCCGCGCCGAGCAGCAGCGCGGCGACGCTGCCGTTGTAGGCCGAGCCGCCGATCCAGGCGCCGGCGATCGCCGGCGCACCCGCGATTGTGCCCAGCGCGGCCAGGCGACCCGGTGACGCCGAGTGCTGGGCGAACGGGACGACGATGGCCAGGCCCTCGGTGGTGTTCTGGATCACGAAGCCGATGACCAGGAACGCGCCGAGGGCGAGCGCGCCGAGCGCGTATGCCGAGCCGATGGCCAGGCCCTCGCCGAGGTTGTGTAACCCAATGCCCACCGAGATCAGCAGCGCCAGGCGAGCGCTGCTGGCGCCTTCGCCCTCCGCCGTTTCACGCCGACCGCGCACCCACGAATCAATGCCGCTCAGTGCCAGGTAGGCCAGGGCGGCGCCGAGGAACACCAGCGCAGGCCCACCGAACGCCTGCGACCCCTGCCCGGCCTGGTCGACCCCCTCGAGCGTCGCGTCGATCGCGAGCCAGACCAGCAGGCCGATGGTGACCGCCATCAGCACGCGGATCCATTGCTCACTGACGCGCCTCAGCCAGGGCAGAAAGAGCATGCCTAGGAGCACAGGCAGGATGCCGACATAGAGTCCGAGCAGCGCCATCACACCGAAGAATCCCAGGCCCGTCGTTGGGGTCTTGACCGCCACGGGGATGCTGGTGTCGATCGTGCCGCCCGTAGTGGTGTGTAACTCGATCGCGTAGGCCTGAGCCTCAATCCAGTCATAGGGAATGCTCAGCTTCACGGCGCTGAGATGCCCGACCGTTCCGTTGGACGGATCAGAGCTAAAGGGGACATAGCCGTCGTTGACCGAGATCTGAGCGATGCGGACGGCATCGGGTCCGTCGTTACGTACAGTCAACTCGATGCGGCCGGGGCGCAGGACGGTCCGCTCGACCGAGAGCTCCTCGGTCGGTGGCCCTGCGCGCTCGGGCACGCCAGGCGCGTTCAGGGCGGCGAACGCGACCAGGCCGCCGGTGATCAGCGCCAGCGGCACCACGGCAAGCAGCCAGGCCGGAACCTGTCGGTACCATGCACCGGGTCCGGGCTGAGCGGCGGTGTTGGCCTCCATCAGTCCTCCACCTCAAAGAAGCCCAGCCAGCCCAGTTCGGCGAACTCGGTCTTGTGGGCGTGGAACAGGAATTTGCCGGCGTAGGGGAAGCGCAGCTCGAGGATTCCTCGCTGA
>JACCVZ010000252.1 GCA_013697905.1 Nocardioidaceae bacterium | reverse complement strand
GCCACCGCCGGTGTTGAGGCGAACCCGGGTGATGCCGGGACCCTTGGAGGTGGTCCGCTCGATGTCGACGCCGAGCCGGTCGCTCAGCCACGCCATCAGCAGGTCGGCGCTCGGGTTGGAGCGTTCGGCGGCCACCTCTCCGCCGGTCACCTTCGCGGGGTACTGGTCCAAGGCGGCGGCGAGCAACGCTCGCCACGGCGTCAACCTGGTCCACGACAGGTCGGTGTTGCCCGGCTGATAGTTCTGCGCCTGCTGCACCATTGCATCGGCACGGCCACGCGACAGTGCGGCCATGTCGGTGATCCGGCGCTGAGCCAGCGAGCCCAACGGGTCGGCAGCGGGATCTTCAGGGGCCTTCCCGGGCCACCAGATCACAACGGGGGAGTCGGGCAGCAGCAGCGGCAATACGACGCTCTCGGGATGGTTCGCAAGCTCGCCCGACATCCGCAACAGGACCTGCTCACCGCCATCACCGATCTTGATCTCGGCGTCAAGGTTGGCGGTGCCGCGGGCTGACCGGAGGATGACGCCGAGGATGCGGGCCGGGTGCTCGCGCGAGACGGCGCGGGCCGACCGAAGTGCGTCGTAGTGGTCGCCCTCGTGGGTCACGACGACGAAGGTCATCACCATCCCCATCGTGGGGGAGCCGGCCTGGAGTCGCGCCAACAGCAGCGCCGCGGCAATCTTGCCTGCGTTCGTGCTTGCGAGCTCGATGGGCATCAGCTGCTCCTCTTCACGGCCGGCGCCAGACGCGACCGTCGCGCGCCAGCATCTCGTCGGCGGACGCTGGACCCCAGGTGCCGGACGGGTAGGGCTCTGGCTTGCCCCGTTGGGCCCAGTGCTCCAGGATCGGGTCGAGGATGCGCCAGGAGAGCTCCACCTCCTCGTGCTGGGGGAAAAGGGGCGGCTCGCCGAGCAGGACATCGAGGATGAGCCGTTCGTAGGCCTCCGGGCTGGACTCCACGAACGCCCCGCCGTACGCGAAGTCCATGTTCACGTCACGGATCTCCATCGCGGTGCTAGGCACCTTGGAGCCGAAGCGGAGCGTCACTCCCTCGTCGGGCTGGACCCGGATAACAAGCGCGTTCTGGCCGAGCTCCTCGGTGGCGGTTCGAGTGAACGGCAGGTGCGGGGCGCGTTTGAAGATGACCGCCACCTCGGTCACGCGGCGGCCCAGCCGCTTGCCGTGGCGCAGGTAGAAAGGCACGCCGGCCCAGCGACGGGTGTCGATCTCGAGCTTGATCGCGGCGAACGTCTCGGTCGTGGAGCTCTTGGGGATGTCTTCCTCGTCGAGGAAGCCCTTGACCTTCTCACCTCCCGCCCAGCCCGCGGCGTACTGCCCGCGCGAGGTGTCCAGCTCCAGGTCGTCCGGCAGCTGCACCGAGCGCAGCACCTTCTGCTTCTCGGTGCGCAGGCTCTGCGCGTCGAACGAGGTCGGCTCCTCCATCGCGGTGAGCGCCATCAGCTGCACCAGGTGGTTCTGGATGACGTCGCGAGCGGCACCGATGCCGTCGTAGTAACCGGCTCGACCACCGATTCCGATGTCCTCGGCCATAGTGATCTGCACGTGGTCGACGTAGTTGGCGTTCCACACCGGCTCGAAGAGCTGGTTGGCGAACCGGAGCGCCAAGATGTTCTGCACCGTCTCCTTGCCGAGGTAGTGGTCGATGCGGAACACGGCCTCGGGAGGGAAGACCTGGGAGACGATGTTGTTGAGGTCCTGGGCACTCTTCAGGTCATGGCCGAACGGCTTCTCCACGACCACCCGTCGCCAGGCGCCCGGGCGGTCCTCGGCGAGACCGTGCTCCTTCAGCTGTCCGATCACGTTGGGGAAGAAGCGCGGGGGGATCGACAGGTAGAAGGCATGGTTGCCGGCAGTGCCCCGTTCCCGGTCGAGATCCTCGATCGTGTCACGCAGCTGGGCGAACGCCACGTCGTCGGAGAAGTCGCCGGGCACGAACCGGAAACCCTTGGCCAGCTGCTTCCACACCTCTTCGCGGTAGTCGGTCCGCGAATACTCCTTGACCGCGTCGTGCACGATCTTGGCGAAGTCCTGGTGGGCCCAGTCACGCCGCGCGAACCCGACGAGGGAGAAGCCGGGCGGCAGCAGTCCGCGGTTGGCGAGGTCGTAGATGGCCGGCATCAGCTTCTTGCGCGACAGGTCGCCGGTGACGCCGAAGATCACCATCCCGCACGGGCCGGCGATCTGGGGGAGACGCCGATCCTGTGCATCGCGCAGCGGGTTGGGGTCGGGGGGGTCGGGAATCATCGGAGCAGCTCGAGCAGCGTGGTGACACCGTCGTCCGGCTCCCCGTGCTCAGACGCTGTCCAGTCGACGAGATGCAGCCGTAGCACGGGGCGACCATGCTCGGCCAGCACCTTCGCGTCGCCGGCGGCCTGCGCTGCTATCAGTGTGCCGAACGTGAACGGGCGGCCGGGGATCTCTACGTCGACGGGTTCGTCCCGGGTGATCTGCAGGAAGACACCCTGGGCCGGCCCGCCCTTGTGGTACTGCCCGGTCGAGTGCAAGAACCGCGGCCCCCACCCAAACGTCACCGGTCGGTTGGTGCGACGGGCGAGCTGCTCGCGTACGCGGTGCAGGGCCCGGTCGCGATGAGAGTCGGCGTACGCCATCACCGCCAGGTAGCTGTCCGGTCCGAGCTGGTCGAGCAGCGCGGAGATGGCACCCTCGAGGCTGTCCACGCCGTCGAGCAGCCCTTGCGGCCCACGGACCTCGACACCCTCGTGCATCAGCACGGCTGGATCTGGCTCGGGCTGCTGGTCCAGCAAGCCGCGAGCGGCCTTCTTCGCGCTCTCGACGTCGGGCTGGTCGAAGGGGTTGATGCCGAGCATCCGGCCGGCAACGGCGGTCGCGGTCTCCCACGTCAGCAGCTGCGCACCGAGGGTCCCGGAGACCGCCACCCATGGCTCACCGACGCCTTCCGGCGCTTCACCGGCGGCCTCCGGCGCGACCAGGACAGCGACGACAACGTCCGACGCGGGCCACTGCACCTCAGGAGCCGACGGTCCCTCCACGGCGACCGGCAATACCCCCTTGCCGAGCTTGCCGGTGGACTCCGCGATCAGCTGCTCGGCCCAGTCAGCGAAGCCGGAGATGCCGGAGCCGAGGTCGACGATGGCAACCTTGTCGCGGCCGTCGTTGCCGGCCAGCGCCGCGGCGAGCACAAGGGCAGGGTTGTCGGCCGCGTCGCCGGCGAGCCGTTCCATGACGGCCTCGGCCTCGTCGAGAAGCTCGGCCACATCGATCCCGGCGAGACCGGTGGGGACGAGACCGAACGCCGTCAGGGCGCTGTAGCGGCCGCCGACGTTCGGGTCGGCCAGGAAAACGCTGCGATAGCCCTCGTCACGAGCCAGCCGCTCCAGGTCGGAGCCGGGGTCGGTCACCACGACGAACCGTGACGCCGCGTCGATACCCGCCGCCTCGAAGGCAGCAGCGAACGAACGCCGTTGGCTGTCCGTCTCGAGGGTGCCTCCCGACTTGCTGGAGATGACGACGACAGTGCGGCTAAGGTCACCGCTCACGGTCTCATGGACGACGCTCGGGCTGGTCGAGTCGAGGATCTGCAGCGGCACGTCATACGTGCGCGAGATCACCTCCGGTGCGAGTGACGAGCCGCCCATCCCGCACAGCACGACCTGGTCGACCTCTTCGGACCACAGTTGTGCGCGGAGCGCGTCAATTTCTGCCAGCAGTGGGCGAGAGGAGAGCGGCAACCCGACCCAGGACAGCCGGACCGACGCCTCGGACTCGGCCTCCGCACCCCACACGGTGGGGTCCTGTGCTGCCAGCTTGCTGGCGACCTTGTCGTCGACCAGCCGCTGCAGGGTGTCGTCGTACGTCGCCGAGGTGGCGACGGTCAGCTCCACCTTCACTTGCTGCCCGCTACGTCGGAGTCGCCCTTCATCGCTGCCTTGACGGTGTCGAGCAGCTCTTTCCAGGACTTCTCGAACTTGTCGACGCCCTCGTCCTCGACGACCTTGACGACCTCGTCGTAGGAGATGCCGAGCCGTTCGAGACCGTCGAGGACCGCTTGTGCGTCGTCATAGTTGGTCGTCACGGTGTCACCGGTGATGTCCGCCTGCTCCGCAGTGGCGTCGATGGTGCCCTCGGGCATCGTGTTGACGGTATTGGGCGCCACGAGCTGGGTGACGTACATTGTGTCGGGTAGGTCGGGGTCCTTGACCGACGTCGACGCCCAGAGCGGACGCTGCTTGTTCGCCCCGGCGCTCTCGAGGGCGTTCCACCGGTCGGACCTGAAGACCTCGTCATAGGCCCGGTAGGCGAGTCGGGCGTTGGCGATGGCGGCCTTGCTGCGCAGCCCCTTGGCTTTGTCGGCGTTGTCGCCACCCGACTCGACGATTGCGTCCAGGCGCTTGTCGACCTCCGTGTCGATGCGGCTGACGAAGAACGACGCGACCGAGCGGATTGTGGACAAGTCGACGTCCTTGGAGTGAGCCTGCTCCAGCCCGCTGAGATAGGCGTCCATGACGAGCTTGTAGCGCTCAAGGCTGAAGATCAGCGTCACGTTGACGCTGATGCCCTCCGACGTGGCCGCGGTGATGGCGGCCAAGCCCTCCTCCGTCGCCGGGATCTTGATCATCACGTTGGGCCGGTCGACCAGCCACCACAGCGCCCTCGCCTCGGCGATCGTGGCGTCGGTGCGATGTGCGAGGCGCGGGTCGACCTCGATGCTCACGCGGCCGTCCAGCCCGTCCGTGCGGTCGTAGACGACGCGCATCACATCACAGGCCCAACGCACGTCGAACGTCGTGATCGCCCGGACGGCCTCGTCGAGGTCGACGGCGCGCACGGTCAGGTCCTTGACCTGGTCGGAGTAGGCCTCGGCCTCGGAGACGGCCTTGGCGAAGATCGTCGGGTTGGATGTGACACCCACGACGTGCTTCTTGTCGATGAGCTCGGCGAGGTTGCCGCTGCTGAGGCGGTCTCGCCCGATGTCGTCGAGCCAGACGGAGACGCCTTGCTCGGAGAGTGCTTGCAGTCGATCGTTCATCGCTGTTCCTTTCGATGCGTCGGTGGGCGTCGGAGTCGACGCAGGCTCAGTGCTGGGCGTCAGCAGCCGCAATGCTGTCGATGGCGGCCTGGGCGACGACCTCGGCCGTGAGACCGAACTCCATGTAGAGACGCTGGTAGTCAGCCGATGCCCCGAAATGGTCGATTGAGACGATGCGCCCGGCGTCTCCGACGATGTCGCGCCAACCCATCGCGACGGCGGCCTCGACGGACACCCGTGCCTTGACGGTCGGGGGCAGGACGGTGTCGCGGTAGGACTTGTCCTGCTCCTCGAACCACTCGCGGCACGGCATGGACACCACCCGGGCGCGGATGTCCTTGGCAGCGAGCTGTTCACGAGCCGCGACGGCGATCTGTACCTCTGAACCGGTGCCGATCAAGACGACGTCGGGGGCGCCGCCGTCGACGTCCAGCAAGACGTACGCGCCGCGGGGCACGTTGGACGTGTCGGAGTACCCGTCGGTGCCGCGCGGG
>JACCVZ010000249.1 GCA_013697905.1 Nocardioidaceae bacterium | reverse complement strand
AAGGAGAAGGACCTGGCGGCCGCTGTCGGCGTCAGTCGGATGACTCTGCGGCAGTCGCTGGGTTCACTCGAGGGCCGCGGCGTCCTGGAGCGCATTCCGGGACGTCAGGGCGGGACGTTCATCCGGGAGCCTCGGATCGACTGTGACATCACCGGCCTCGCTGGCTTCACCGAGCAGCTGCGCCGGGGCCAGGTCCGGGCCAGCGCACACGTGGTGAGCGCCACCGTCGTACCCGCGTCCCGACCAGTGGCTACAGCGTTGGAGCTGCCGGCCGACGGCGCGGTGTACGAGGTGGTGCGCGTGCGCTCGGCTCGACGGCAGCCGCTGGCGTTGGAGCGGTCCTATCTGCCGGTCGAGCTGTTCCCTGGCTTGCTGGACAAGCGGTTGAGTGGCTCGCTCTACACCCGGATGCGCCGCGACTACGGGCTTGGGCCGCAGACGGCGACGGAGTACCTCGAGCCGTTCATCGCAACCCGCGACGTGGCGAGCCTGCTTGCCGTCGAGGTGGGGTCCGCGCTGCTCTTGATCGAGCGGACCGCGCGAACCACTGCGGGCCAGCCAGTCGAGTACGCCCGCGACCTGTTCCGGCCCGACAAGATCCGCGTCTCGGTCCGGACCGTCGCCGGTGACACGGGGGCGCTTCGCTCGGCCACCCCCACCACCTGAGCCGTCTGCGCTTCCCCTGTCTTAGTACGGCGGCAGCGCGGGGTCGTCCGCGGCCACGCCGATCCGTGCCGCCGCGGAGTCGCGTCCACGTGACACCGGGGTGAGGCCGGTTGCGGCCGCAAGACCCGTCGCCGGCATGTTGCCGTAGATGGTCTCGATGTCAGCCGTCTTCACCCGGTAGGTCTCGTGCCAGATGCCCACGTCACCAGATGCGCCGATGCGGCGGTTGAACGTGCGCCACGGTGCGAGGTGGGGGTCGTCTTTGTCGCGCGCGAACCGTGCGAGGTCGTCGAAGGACCGCCAGTACTGCACCAGCAGTGGCGACGGCAGGAAAGCCTGGTGGAACCCCAGCAGCCCCTTCTCGGGTCGTTGCTGGAGATAGCTCAACATCTTCGGCATCGCAACGAAGACGGGCCACCACTGGCGCACCTTCCACGGCTTGTTCATCCGCATGCCGATGATGAAGACGACCAGCTCGTCGCCCGCGCCGCTCAGATCAGCCGTGAAACGCCCTGTCCTGACATCCGCCATGGCTGCCTCCTTCTTGAGGCGAACATAGGGCCCGCGGTCGCGCCGCACCAGGTTCAGTCCGGTCGAACATCTCTGGCGCACCGAGTCGGGACCGCTGAAGGCCGCCAAACGGTGCGCAAGAGAGCTCGGGTCAGGGGAGGAGCGTGCATACGTCGGTGACGGTGGCCGGCACCTGGCTGCCGAACAGGTTCACCTGGACGCGGGTGCCGGGCGATGAGTGCTCGATCGGCAGATAGGCGTACGCCAGTGACCTTGCGCAGGTGTAGCCGAGCCCGCCCGACGTGACCCGTCCCACGACCTTGCCCGCGACCCGCACCGGCTCTGACCCCAGCACCACGCTGCGCGCGTCGTCGAGCACAAGCAGGCTCAGCCGGCGCGACGGACCGGTCGACTTCGCCTCCCGCAGCGCCGCGTCGCCCACGAAACCACCTGGCTTGTCGAGCTTGACGCAGAAGCCGAGTCCGGCCTCGTACGGGTTCGTCTCGGATGTGATGTCGCTGCCCCACACCCGGTAACCCCTCTCCAGCCGCAGGCTGTCGATTGCGCGGTAACCGCACGGCACCAGCCCGTGCGCCTCGCCGATGGACACCAGCCGCGACCACAGCGCGGCGCCGTACTCGCTGCTGGCGTAGAGCTCCCAGCCGTGCTCGCCGACGAACGTCACCCGCAGCGCGCGCACCGGCACGTCGCCGACCGTGATCTCCTGCGAGGTCATGAACGCGAACGCCTCGTCCGAGACGTCAGCGGGCGTCAATGCGGCCAGGATCCCTCGCGCGTTCGGCCCCCACAGGGCGAAGCAGACGAAGCCGCCGGTGACGTCGGTGAGCGTGACGTCGAAGTCGCCCAGCCGCGCCTGTCTGCGCATCCAGGCCAGGTCGTGCGTGCCGTACGCCGTGCCGGTCACCACCCAGAAGCGATCCTCGGCCAGCCGCGTCACGGTCACGTCGGCCTCGATGCCGCCGCGCAGGTTGAGCAGCTGCGTGTAGGTGACGTCGCCGACGCCTCGCGCCACCTGGTTGTCGCAGACGCGCTCAAGGAACCGCGCGGCATCCCGACCCCTCACCTCGATTTTGGCGAACGACGTCTCGTCGAAGAGTCCCGCCGTCGTCCGCGTCGCCCGGTGCTCCACTGCAGTGGCCGTCGACCAGTGGCGGCCCGCCCACCCGTGCGGTCGCAGCGACTCCAGACCGTCGTCGGCGTTGGACGCGTAGGAGTTGACCCGCTCCCACCCTGCCTTCTCGCCGAACACCGCACCGTGCGACGCGTGCCACTCGTAGACCGGTGACGCGCGCAGCGGTCGTCCGGCCTGCCGTTCGCGCCCGGGATAGCTGATGTCGTAGTACGTCTGGTAGTTCTCCAGCGTGCGGGCAAGGGTGTACGCCGGGGACGCGTACGCCGCGCCGAACCGCCCGATGTCCATGTGTGACAGGTTGAGCTCAGGCTCGCCCGAGACGACCCACTCGGCCATCACCTTGCCGATCCCGCCCGCGCCGGCGATCCCGTGCGCGCAGAACCCCGCTGCCACGAAGAAGCCCGCCACTGACGTCTCCCCGAGGCAGAACTCGTTGTCGGGGGTGAAGGCCTCCGGACCGTTGATCACCTGGCGGAGCCCGACGTCGGCCATCGCCGGCACGCGCCGGGTGGCGTTGTACGCGATCTCCTCGAGACGCTCCCACACCTCGGGCAGCAGCCGCCCGTTGAAGTCGGCGGGGATCGCGTCGTACGACGTCGACGTGGTCACCCACGGCGCCGGGTTATGTTCGTAACCGCCCATCACGAGGCCGTCGACCTCTTGGCGCCAGTAGACCAGCAGGTCGGGGTCGCGCAGCGACGGCAGCGGCAGCGCGTCCGCGTCGATCCCGAGTGAGGTGAGCAACGGCTCGGTGACGACGTACTGGTGCGACATCGGCACGATCGGCACGCGTACGCCGACCATCCTGGCGATCTCGGCGGCGAACATTCCGCCGGCATCCACCACCACCTCGCACTCCACTTCCCCCCGGTCCGTGTGCACTCTGCTGACACGACGTGCACCGCGGGCCGTCTCGACGGTGTCGATGGCGGTGACGCGGGTGTGCGTACGGATCGTGACGCCGGCTCGGCGAGCGAGTGTGGCCATCACCGTGCACAGCTGGCTCGGGTCGACGTATCCGTCGGAGGCGAGGAAACAGGCACCTGTGACACCGTCGGTCGTCATCAACGGAAAGCGGTCCCGCGCCTCGTTGGGCGAGATCTCGTGCAGCGGGAGCCCGTACGTCTCCGCCCAGCTGATCTGGCGACGGATCTCCTCTAGGCGATGCGGCGAGGAGGCCAGCTTGATGCTGCCGCTCTCGGTCCATCCCAGCGCGTGCTCTGTCTGCTGCAGGCGGCGGTAGAGGTCGACGGAGTGCATGTTCATCCGCGTCAGCGTCGGGTCGGCGCGCAGCTGGCCGACCAGCCCGGCGGAGTGGAAGGTCGAGCCACTAGTCAGCTCGTCGCGGTCGAGCAGCAGCACGTCGGTCTGGCCCAGCTCGGCAAGGTGGTAGGCGATGCCGGCACCACCGACGCCACCGCCGATGATGACGATGCGGGCACGGTCAAGCAGGGCCGCGCCGCCGGTCGGATCGGCCGCTTCGGCAGGGTGCGTGCTGCGCTCGGCCACCGCTTCAGCCTAGACAGCGGCGGAAGGTCAGGTCTAGACCGATTCGCCGAGTGGTTGCACCGTCAAGCTGAGTAGACGTAGGACTCGTGGATGGTGCGGGTCCGGATGGTCACGCCCTCGTGTGGCCTGCCACCCGACAAGGCGGCCGCACTCAGGCAGAAGTGCAGCCACATGTTGAGCTGCACCTCCTTCGAGACGCGGAGCACGGAGTACAGCAGGTGCGAGAGGCGATCGCCGGCGCGCGCCCAGGTCTCGATCTCGAACTTGAGCAGGTTGTCGTCGCGTGAGATCCGGAACTCGATCTGGCCGGCCTCGAGGTGCCCGGCCAGGGTTGCGAACCGGAACGACGTCGCGTCCTGGTGGATGACTCGAACCGGGCCGTCCCAAGGGCCGGGCATACGCACGACGTACTCGTCGCCGACTCGCACCGGGCCGTTGGCGCCCTTCGTTTTGCGGAAGAACGCCACCTCTGACGGAACCGCCACGTTGAGGTTGTCCATGACTTGCTCCATCACGTCCTCGGGCGTGCGGTCGCTCTCCCGGATCCGGACGCTGAAGCGCCGGTGCAGCAGCGGTCCGACGCCGTCGGTCACCGGTTTGAAGGTGTCGTCGACGTACTGGTCCGGCACCGGGTCAGGCAGGTCCTCCGCACCGCCCGGCTCCTCGCTGCGGTGCAGCGGCGTCGTCATCCACATGTAGCGCCACGACGTGATGGCCACACCGAGCGGCCAACGCGCGACGGCTCCGAGCGCGCGCGCACCGCTGATGCTGCTGGGGGACGGGAAGCTCTGGCGCGCCACGGTGCCATGAGACCATGACGACGTCCTGACCGCGACCGCGGGCAGGCTCCGCCCACGCTAGAGAGGTGCACGATGTCGCTGGGTAGGCCGCTGCGCCGAGTCGGATTCCGCAGCATCCAGCTGCACGCCGCGTCGATGGGCTCGGTCGCCCTGTGCGTCGGCCTGTGGCTGCGCGCCAAGACCGTCGACCAGGACGAGCGTGGCAACGCCGAGCGCCGGGCCTTGTTCGTCGGGCTGTGGGCGCCGACCCTGTGGTCCATGGGTGACTCGATCCACGAGTACGAATGACGTTGCGCCGGCGTACGCCGACAACGCGGCGGTCGTTCCCCGGCTGCGGCTGAGCACCGATGGCCGAGGGACAGTCACGGCACAGCGCGCGGCTGCGCGACACGTTCGCCCAGCTGAGTTCACGCAGGGTCAACTACCGGCTGTCCCCAGGTGAGGAACCCTCGCCGGCCACCGGGTGGCACCTCGACTCCATGAGCACGACGGTCGGCCGGGAGACGCCAGGACCGCCGGTCACCGGGGCAGCGTGGGAGATCGCGGTCCAGCTGCTGCGTGACTACGAGTTCGCCGAGCCGGGCATCCTGCGGGGGCTGTTTCGGCGCGATTCCGAGCTGCTCGGGCGTGACATGCTGCTGGAGGGGCGCTTCTACGGCTTGCGGTTCTACATGGGCGTGCGGGTTGTCGCTCTCATCGACGAGACGCCTCCCGACGGGCTGCGCGGCCGACGAGTGTGGGGCTGGTGCTACGACACGCTGCAAGGGCACCTCGAGCAGGGCCGGCTCACCTACGAGGTAGTCAAGCAGCTCGACACGGGTGACGTCGAATTCGTCATCTCCGGCTTCTCGCGGCGTGCACCGATCGCGAATCCTGTTATCCGGTTGGGATTCCACCTCTTAGGCCGGTGGACGCAGGAGCGGTTCTACCGCCGGAGCTCGCAGCGGATGCGGGCCCTCGTGCAGGCCGGGGTCGACGGTGCTCCGTTGCCGGTGCCGATCGCCTCTCCCGACGACCCGACGTTGGTCATCGCACCGTCGGACTCGACCTCGAAGCTGGTCGACCGGGCGGCTGTGAAGTCGCACGAGCCAGGCGCTCCGTAGCCACTTCCACGTCGAGGATCGCTCCAACGGCGGAACCTGCCGCAGTTGAAGTGCTCTGTCACGTGCGGGACCTGCCGCGGTTGGAGCGCTCTGCCACACTGCACGCATGAATCTGCCGGGCAGCCGCGTCCTGGTGACCGGCGCGTCCCGTGGCATCGGTGCGGCGCTGGCGACCGAGTTCGCGGCTGCGGGCGCGCGTGTCGTACTCGTCGGTCGCGATGCCACTGCACTGGACGAGGTGGCTCGGCGCGTCGGCGGTGTGGCGTGGGTGACCGACCTTGCGGACGCGGAAGAAGTACGCGGTCTGGTGAAGCGGATCGAGGCGACTGCCGGGCCGCTGGACGTGCTCGTCAACAACGCCGGCGTCGAGAACTCCGGCGGCTTCGCTGATCAGAGCGAGGAGGCGGTCGAGGCGTCGTACCGCGTCAACCTGCTGACCCCTGCTCAGCTGTGTCGTCAGGCGTTGCCCGGCATGCTGGCCCGGGGCCGCGGGCACATCGTCAACATCTCGTCGCTCGCCGCCTTCTCCGCCTTCCCTGGGCTGGCGGTCTACGGCTCGTCCAAGGCCGGTCTCACCCAGCTCACCGCCGGCCTGCGCGCCGACCTACGCGGCAGCCAGGTGGGTACGACGATCGTCGAGCTCGGCCCGGTGGCGACCGCAATGTTGGCGCGGGTGAAGATCTACGCGCCGACCGGAGACAGCTTCGCCCGGATGTACCGGCTCGGGCTGATCGTCGACGTGCACCCGGAGACGGTGGCGCGGGCGACGGTCGGGGCCGTGCGCACCGGTCGACGTCACGTGCGGCTGCCACGGCGCAGCGCGATCGCGGCACGGCTCGCCGCGTCGCCGCGGCGTACGACGGAGCTGCTGCTCGCCGGCGTACACCACCAGCAGGCCGGATGAGCACGCTTCGGCTCCCCGGCTCACAGCGAGGTGGAGGGCCCAACAGTGTGCGTCGAAGGATCGCCGTGGCCACTTGGCGGCCTTCCAAGGACGGCCGCATCTATGCCCGGATGGCGATCGACGCGACCGCCGTCCTCGAGTACGTCGAGCGCACGCGGGCGCGCACGGGCGAACGCGTCACCATCACCCACGTGGTGGGCGCCGCGCTCGCGCGGGCGATCCGCGACGTGCCCGAGGTGCGTGCGCGGGTAGTGCTCGGCCGGATCGTGGAGTTCAAGACGTGCGACATCGGGTTCGCCGTCGACATCGAGGGCGGCAACGACCTGGCGCCCGCGCGGGTGCGCTCGGCGGACGAGAAGACGCCGGTCGACATCTCCCGCGAGCTGGCGCCGGTGGCGGTCGGGCTTCGCGCGGGGACCGACGCCGGGCATCGGCATACGTCGCGGTACTTCCGCCATCTGCCCTGGTGGACGCTGCGACCGCTGATCGGCTTCGCGGGGCTGATCGTGAGCGGTTTCGGCTTCGACGCGTTCGGGCAGAAGGGGTTTCCGCTCGGCTCGGCGTTTGTGTCGAACGTGGGGACGCTCGGCCTCGACGAGGGTTTCCTTGCGCCGGCGCCGTTCGCGCGGGTGCCCGTCTACCTGGCGATCGGGGCCGTCCAGGACGCGCCGACAGTCGTCGACGGTGCCGTCGTCGTACGCCCGCAGCTGGTCCTCGTCGCGACCGCCGACCACCGGCTCGTCGACGGCGCCCACGCCGGCAAGATCGTGCAGGTGATGCGTAGGTTGCTCGCCGACCCGTCGGTGATGGACGCGCCGTACGCCGGAGTTGCCGACAACCATTGACCCAGCGAGGTTTCCAGGGCGCGTGCGGGGGTACGTCACTCTCATGTGGCGACAAATTCTGACCGGCGCGGCCGCCGGAGCCGCCGGCACCACGGCCCTCAACGGCCTCACCTACCTCGACATGGCGGTGCG
>JACCVZ010000278.1 GCA_013697905.1 Nocardioidaceae bacterium | reverse complement strand
GGCCCACACCGTCGTCAAAGCGGGCAGACCTGGAGCCCGTTGGGAATGAGAGACAAAGTTTCGGGGAGCGCTTCGCTCTTGGCTTGTTCATCGTGTTCCCATTCCTGGCGATCGTTGCTGCTGTGCCAGTGGCATGGGGTGGCTGGCTCGGTTGGCGTGACGTCGTGATCGCTGGGGTCATGTACGCGGTGACCGGCCACGGAATCACGGTCGGTTTCCACCGCTTGTTCACCCACAAGTCCTTCAAGCCCAACCGGGCCGTCAAGATCGCTTTGGCCGTTGCCGGCTCACTGGCGATTCAGGGATCCGTGACCCGCTGGGTCGCGGACCACCGCAAGCATCACAAGTTCTCCGACCGCGAAGGCGATCCGCATTCGCCCTGGCGCTACGGCGAGACGGTCCCCGCCTTGATGAAGGGACTCTTCTACGCCCATATGGGGTGGTTGTTCGACCAGGATCAGACTCCCCAGCGCCAATACGCTCCCGACCTGCTGAAGGACCGCGACGTCCTGCGCATCTCAAAGGCCTTCCCTGTCCTGGTGGCCGTTTCATTGCTGCTTCCGGCCGTGGTCGGCGGGATGTGGTCCATGTCCTGGCATGGCGCGGCCACTGCCTTCTTCTGGGGGTCGCTCGTGCGCATCGGCCTGCTTCACCATGTGACCTGGTCGATCAACTCGATCTGCCACGCCGTTGGCGAACGCCC
The DNA here is from genome assembly GCA_013697905.1 of Nocardioidaceae bacterium. GTDB lineage: Bacteria > Actinomycetota > Actinomycetes > Propionibacteriales > Nocardioidaceae > JACDHG01. The sequence goes on along the minus strand of JACCVZ010000278.1, from coordinate 17,561 downwards.
CTTCAAGTCTCGCGACAAGTCCGGCAACGTCTGGTGGCTCGCCATTCCTTCGATGGGCGAGTCTTGGCACAACCTGCACCACAGTGACCCGACCTGCGCGCGGCACGGGGTGCTCCGCGGCCAGATCGACACCTCGGCTCGCATCATCTGGGTCATGGAGAAGCTCGGGTGGGTGTCGGCCGTGCGCTGGCCGGTCAAGGAACGCCTCGAAGCCAAACGCGTTCAACCCAGTACCTGACAGGCTTGCTGCGATGACCGGTGACTCGGTTCGGCCGAGTGTCTGACTGGCTGCTGCGATAATGACCGAGTGAGTGAGGTCAAGGGCAAACGTCATACCCGCGCAAGGATGACCAGCGCGGAGAGACGCGAACAACTCATCGAGATCGCGCGGGGGCTGTTTGCTGAGCGGGGATTCGAGGGCACCGCGGTCGAGGAGATCGCTGCCCGGGCCGAGGTCTCCAAACCCATCGTCTACGAACACTTCGGCGGCAAAGAGGGGCTGTATGCGGTCGTGGTCGACCGCGAGGTCTTGAGGCTGCTCTCGATGATGCGATCCTCACTGACCGCTGGCCACCCTCGCGACCTGCTGGAGCAAGCCGCCTTTGCGTTGCTCGACTACATCGAGGAGTCGGCGGACGGCTTCCGGATCCTCGTCAGGGACTCGCCCCTCGGGTCGGAGTCGGGCTCCTTCGTCTCGATCATCGGGGACGTCGCCTCGCGGGTGGAGCACATCTTGAGCGCCGAGTTCCGCGCCCGGGGCTTCGAGGCGCAGTACGCACCGATGTACGCCCAGATGCTGGTCGGAATGGTGGGCACCACAGGTCAATGGTGGCTAGACGCACGTCAACCCAGCAAGGCCGAGGTTGCCTCCCACCTCGTCAACCTGGCCTGGAACGGCCTGTCCGGTCTGGAGCCACACCCCACACTCAAGACCCGCCCGGTCTTCTAAGCCACACTCGAGACCCGCCCGGTCTTCTAAGCCGAGCCGGTCGTCTAGGAGACCGCTGAGCGGGTGTAGTACCGCCGCGTGGGGGTGTCATAGCAGCGGCTGAATGCGGCCCCAGGCCGGAGGTTGGGTACGTTCCTCGCATGCAAGAGTTTCTCTGGCCAGCATCCTTGACCCTCGTCCGCCATGGTGAGAGCGAGGGCAACCTAGCCGACCAGGCGGCCACGAAAGTCCAGGCGGAGGTGCTCGACCTCGACATCCGCGACCCTGACGTCGACCTGTCGGACGCAGGCGCCGGTCAAGCAGAAGCGCTGGGTCGGTGGCTTCGCAAGCTCAACGACGATGACCGTCCAGAGGTGGCGCTCATCTCGACGTACCAACGAGCCAGACGTACCGCCGAGCTGGCGGTCGAGGCGGCTGGTGCCACAGAGACGCTTCGTCTCAAGGGTGATGAGCGGCTGCGCGAACGGGAGCTGGGCGTGCTTGACGGTCTGACCTCGGCGGGTATCAGCAAGCGGATGCCAGATGAGGTTCAGCGTCGCGACCGACTGGGCAAGTTCTACTACCGGCCACCGGTCGGGGAGAGCTGGGCGGACGTGGCGCTCCGCGTGCGCAGTGTCGTTGCCACGTTGCAGTCCGGCTACCTTGGGCGGCGCGTCTTGATGGTCAGCCACCAGGCCGTGATCATGGTATTTCGGTATGTGCTTGAGGAGCTCACCGAGCGCGATCTGCTCGAGATCGACAAAGGAACGCCGCTCGCCAACTGTTCCCTCACCCGCTACACAGCCGCCCCAGGCGACGAGATGATGTCACTTTTGCTGTACAACGACGTCGAGCACCTGTCCGACGAGTCAGAAGAAATCACCGAGGAACCCGATGCCGCAACGCCCGCGCACTGAAGGTGGAGTCGTCACTCCAAAGCTGCTGCGCGAGTGGCCACTGCCGCGGGCCGGAGGTGACAAGGAGTCGCGTGGTCGAATCGTGGTGATCGGTGGTGGCTCTGAGACCCCGGGCGCCGTCATGCTCGCCGCCGAGGCTGCCCTTCGGGCGGGTGGAGGCAAGCTGCAGGTCGTGACTGGTTCGCGCATCGCCCCATACCTGGCCATTGCTGTGCCCGAGGCGCTCGTGCGCGGCATACCCGACCGATCGGACGGCAGCCTCGACCCAGAGTGCGCCGAACTAGTGCTCGAGTTGGCCTCCGATGCTGACGTCGTGCTGATCGGTCCAGGTCTCGTCGGCAGGAAGTCAGCCCAGACTCTGACGGCCAGCATCGTGACGGAGCTGAGGGTGCCGGTGGTACTCGACGCCCTGGCCCTTGCTGCGGTCACCGGCGACCACGAATGCCTACACCATCTCGGCGGCAACGTGGTCCTGACGCCAAATACGTCCGAGCTCGTTCGCACGCTCGGTTGGTCCGACGAACAGGTCGAGGACGATCCGGCCGCTGCAGCCGTTGAGCTGGCGAAGCGAAGCCAGACCACGGTTTCGACTGGCGGTACGCAGTCGACGATCGTCTCGTCAGACGGCGAGGTCTGGTATGACGAAGGAGGTGGCGCCGGGCTCGGAGTGTCAGGTTCGGGCGACGTCAAAGCAGGAGTCGTCACGGGCTTGTTGGCTCGTGGCGCAACACCGGCACAGGCGGCGGTGTGGGGCACCTACCTTCACGGTCGCGCCGGCGACCGCCTCGCCGCCGGTACGGGAAGCTCGGCTACCTCGCCCGCGAGCTGCCCGCTCAAATCCCTCCGGTGCTCGCCGAACTCGAAGCTTGACCGAGGAGCTCGACACCGAGGAGCTCGACTCGGTTCCCGTGCGGGTCTCGGGTGTGAAAGCGCCGGTAGCCAGGAAAGTTGCTGTCCCAGGTCACCTTGCAACCGGCGCAAGTGAGTTGGGCAGCGAGCTCGTCGACATCGTCAACGAGGAAAGCTGGATGTGCCTTGGCCGCCGGGAGGAAGGGTGTTTCCACCCCCACATGCAGCTCGTAGCCGTCACCTCGAAACCACACGCCGCCCCGCTTGGCAAGCTCCGACGGCTTGGCGACCTCAACCAGGCCGAGCAGATCGGCATAGAACCGGCTTACCGCTGGCTCGCCACCCTTCGGGCAACTGACCTGGACGTGGTGCAGTGCAGTCACGCTGCCTCCTGGACGTAGCGAAGCGACCTAATCACGATGCGCCTTTTGAGCAACGACGAAGACGCGTCGAAACGGCAACAACGTACCGAACTCTCGAGTCGGATAGGCCGCACGCAAGGCAGCCTTGTAGTCCGACTCGAACGCCTCTCGCTGTTGGTCCGACAATGCTTGCAGGATTGGCCGGGCGCCAGTGCCGGAGATCCACGTGAAGACCGGGTCCGGCCCCTCGAGGACGTGCAGATAGGTCGTCTCCCAGGCATCGACTCGACATCCCAGGACAGCAAGATCATCGAGGTAGGTGGCTGCGTCGTACGCCGACGGGCGCTCGACCTCCCGCGTCGCCTCGGCGAACCGCGGGTCGGTTGCCAGCTCGTGGAGCAGCCGATGGCTGGGCTCGTCGAAGTTGCCAGGCACCTGGAAGGCGAGCCACCCGCCTGGCGCGAGTCCCTTGACCAGGCGCGGCAACAGCTCACGATGCCCCGGCACCCACTGCAAGGCGGCATTCGAGACCACCGCGTCGACTGGCTCAGCCGGCCGCCAGTCGGCAATGTCGCCGATCTCGAACCGGACACGCTCGGACACGTTCACCGCGGCTGCGTCGATCATGGCAACTGACGAGTCGATACCGCAGATGTCGGCGGCTGGCCATCGGTCCGACAGTGCCCGCGTCAAAGGGCCAGGCCCGCACCCCAGGTCAACTACTCGCGCTGGTGATTCGGCACCCACCCGAGCGACCAGCTCGAAAAACGGACGCGACCGCTCTTCGCTGAAGTGCAGGTAGCGTTCCGGTTCCCAGTCCGCCATCACGAAGCCTCCTCCAGATATCTTGACATCAAGAGACAGCCTGGCCGCAGGATTATCTCTATGTCAAGATTCTTGACGGATAGAGTGACCGATATGGCCGCTGTCGAAGACGAGGTAGACCAGCTCGTCGTCGCGCCCGAAGACGAGGTAGACCCGCTGATCGTCGCGCCCGAAGACGAGGTGGACCAGCTCGTCGCAGCCTGGAGGCGCGAACGCCCCGATCTCGACGTCGAGCCGATGCACGTCCTAAGCCGCGTCACCCGGCTGGCTCGACACCTCGATCTGGCTCGCAAGTCCGCCTTCACCGAGCACGGGCTCGAGTCGTGGGAGTTCGACGTGCTGACCGCGCTGCGACGGTCCGGTGACCCCTACACGTTGTCGCCTGGGCGGTTGCTCCGAGAGACAATGGTGACATCGGGCACGATGACCAACCGTGTCGACCGGCTGGCCGCCAAGGGATTCGTCGAGCGACTCCCGGACCCCGCCGATCGACGCGGCGTCTTCGTGAGACTCACCAGAACTGGTCGCACCCGTGTGGATGCGGCGCTCGAAGCGCTGTTGGCACAGGAGCGCACGCTGCTCGCGGGCCTTACCGCCGACCAACGCTATGAACTATCGACGCTTCTGCGCACCGTCGTCGCACCCTTCGACCGTTATAACCGCTAAGACTCGGCGACGCACTTCGGCGTTCGATCGGACGTGTTCGGACCCTCCGGTTGCTTGGTCTTCGAGAGCTCAGCCTTCGAGGAGCTCCGCGGCGCTGAGCCACTCGAGCTCGAGGCGGTCTCGCTCGGCTTCGAGATCACGCAGCTGCTGGTCGAGCATCGCCAACTTCTCGTAGTCACTGGCGTGCTGGGACATCAACGAGTGCACGGCGGCAATTCTCGTGTTGTGCTTCGTCAGCAGTCGCTCGATCCGCGACAGCTCCTTCTTGGCGGCCCGCTCCGCAGTGGCGTCCAGACGTATGCCGGCTCGCTGGTCAGGCGAATCCCCAACCACGGGCTGCCCAGCGGCAGACTCGGCGGCGTTTCCCGCGGACGTGGCGGCGTCTTCGGCGGACCTCGTGGTGGCCGAGGCGGCAAGGACGTGCTTCACCTCGCGGAGAGCAGCCGCACTCTTAGAAACCGAGGCGATGGTTCCAGCAGTGGCGCCCCCACCTCCGAGGGCGCTGGTCGCCATACCTCCCAGCGCGGACACGACAGCAGCCCGTCGTTCGAGGTAGTCGTCGACGCCTCCCGGGAGCATCGCCAGTGACCCGTCGCCGAGCAGCGCCCAGACGGTGTCACAAACCCGCTCGAGGAAGTAGCGGTCGTGAGAAACCACGATCAGCGTGCCAGGCCACGAGTCGAGATAGTCCTCAACCACGTTGAGCGTCTCGATGTCGAGGTCGTTGGTCGGCTCGTCGAGCAGCAGCACGTTGGGCTCGTCGAGCAGCAGCCGCAGGATCTGCAGACGCCGGCGCTCACCACCCGACAGGTCACCGACCCGTGCGGTGACCCGGTCGCCGGTGAACCCGAACCGCTCGAGCATCGACGTCGCTGAGATCTCCCGGCCGTCCACCGACGCCACCCGGCGAATGGCTTCGACCGACCCGAGCACCCGCTGGGCGGGGTCGAGGTGGTCGGGGGCCTGTGTCAGGTGGGCAAGCTTGACCGTGCGCCCGACGCGCAACCGACCCGCGTCCGGGGCTGTTTCGCCCGCGAGCACCGACAGCACCGAGGTCTTGCCGGCGCCGTTGACGCCGATCAGCCCGATGCGGTCGCCGGGGCCGATGCGCCACGTCACCCGGTCGACCAGGTCCGCGCCGCCGCGCGTGATCGTGGCGTCCTCCAGTTCGAGCACGTCCTTGCCAAGCCGGCTGGCCGCGAACGCCTGCAGTTCCACCCGGTCGCGCGGGTCGGGCTCGGCATCGATGAGTGCGCTGGCGGCGTCGATCCGGAACTTGGGCTTGGCCGTCCGGGCGGGTGCTCCACGCCGCAGCCACGCGAGCTCCTTGCGCACCAAGTTCTGCCGGCGTCCCTCGGCTGCCGCCTCCTGCCTGCCGCGCTCAGCCCTCGCCAGCACGTATGCGGCGTAGCCGCCGTCGTAGCTGTCGATCTCGGCGTCGTGGACCTCCCACGTCGTCGTACACACGGCATCGAGGAACCACCGGTCGTGGGTGACCACGACCAGCGTGAGGTCACGCCCGCGCAGGTGACGCGCGAGCCAGTCGACCGCTTCGATGTCGAGGTGGTTCGTGGGCTCGTCGAGGAGCAGCAGGTCGAGGTCGCGGAGCAGCAGCGCCGCCAATGCGACCCGGCGCCGCTCGCCGCCGGAGAGCCCCGCCACCGTCCGGTCGAGGTCGAGGTCGCCGACCAGATGCTCGACCACGTCTCGGGCGCGGGCGTCGCCCGCCCACTCGTGCTCGGCGAGGTCGCCGAGGACGACCGCGTCGATCGTGGCCTCGGGGACCAGGTCGTCGTGCTGGGCCAGTACGCCGACGTGCAGGCCTCGGGTCTGCGTGACGCGACCGCTGTCTGACGGTTCGAGGCCGGCGAGGATCCGAAGCAGGGTCGTTTTGCCGTCACCGTTGCGACCGACCACGCCGATCCGGTCACCGTGCTGCACGCCGAGGCTTACCTCGTGAAGCAGGGGGCGCACGCCGTACGACTTCGACACCCGTTCGAGGTTGACGAGGTTCGCTGCTGGAGTCGCCATGGCGGCACCAGGCTCTCACGGGATGGCCGGGAGGGGCTGGTCACGTCACCACCCGGGCACCCGTCACAGGCCCGTGGGCACGCTGCACCGAGCGGCACAGGCCGGAGCTGGACAAGGCGACGGCGAGGTCGAGAGCGTGGTCGTCGTCGGACGCCAGGAAGATACAGGTAGGTCCCGAGCCGGTGACGAGCGACCCGAGCGCGCCGTACTCGTCGCCGAGCTCGAGCGTCCGGCGAAGCGACGGCTTGAGCCGCAGTGCCGCGGGCGCGAGGTCGTTGTGCAGCGCCGGCCCCACGGCGTACGGGTCACCGGACCGCAGCGCCGCCAGCAGCGGTCCCGGCACCTCTGGTACGCCGACCTCGTCGTTGACGCGGAGATGATCGAGCTCGTCGTACACCGACGCGGTCGACAAGCCCGTATCGGCGTACGCCAGCACCCACTCATAGCCCCCCCGCGCAAGCACGGGTGACAAGATGTTGCCGCGGTCGGTGCCGATCGCTAGGCCTCCGCCGAGGCAGAAGGACACGTCGCTGCCGAGCTGACCGGCGAGCTCCAGCAGATCGTCTCGGCCGGCGCCGGTGCCCCACAGGGCGTCGCAGGCAATGAGCGCACCGGCAGCATCCGTGCTGCCACCGGCCAACCCACCCGCGACCGCGATCGTCTTGTGGATGCTCAAGGCAACCCCGGCGTCGACGTCGCAGGTCTTGGCGAGCAGCCTGGCAGCGCGGACGGCGAGGTTGTTCTCGTCGAGGGGGACGACATCGGCGCCTTCCCCAGTGACCTTGACGGTGAACTCCCCGTCGCCTGTGTCGCGGGCCTTGATCTCGTCGTACAACGAGATGGCCTGGTAGACCGTGGCGACGTCGTGATAGCCGTCCAGAGTGCGGGACCCCACGCTCATCCCCAGGTTGATCTTCGCCGGGGAGCGGACGGTCACGGGCATCACCTGCTCAGGCTACGACTCCGCGCTCAACCAGGCCGCCAGACGAGCGAAGTCGTCCACGGTGAGGCGCTCTCCGCGGTTGGTCGGGTCGATTCCGGCAGCGGCCAGGGCTGCCTCGGCGGCGCCCGGAGAGCCGGCCAGGGTAGCCAGCGCCGATCTGAGCATCTTGCGTCGCTGGCCGAAGGCGGCGTCCACGACGGCGAAGACCTGCTCGCGCGTCGCGGTCGTCGGGGGCGGCGTTCGCCGACGCATCGCCACCAGACCGGAATCGACCTTGGGGGCCGGCCAGAAGACTGTGCGGGCGACCACGCCGGCTCGGCGTACGTCGGCGTACCAGCTGGCCTTGACGCTGGGTGCCCCGTACACCTTGGAGCCGGGCCCGGCCGCCAGCCGGTCGGCGACCTCAAGCTGCACCATCACCAGCACACGCTGGAGCGACGGAAACGTCGCCATCAGATGGAGCAGCACCGGGACGGAGACGTTGTAGGGCAGGTTCGCCACCAAGGCGGTGGGGGTCCTGCCGGGCAGCGCGGTGGCGCGCAGGGCGTCCGCCTCGACGACCGTCAGCCGGTCGGCGTACGCCGGCGCGAAGTCGGCGACGGTCGCCGGCAGGGCGGCTGCCAGCCTGCGGTCGATCTCGACGGCGATGACGGGATGCTCGTCGCCCAACAGCCCCAGCGTCAGCGAGCCCAGTCCCGGGCCTACCTCCAGCACAGTCTCGCCGGGGACGAGCGCGGCAGCCCGCACGATCCGCCGGACGGTGTTGGCGTCGACGACGAAGTTCTGGCCGCGCTGCTTGGTGGGGCGCACGTCGTAGCGGGCTGCGAGGGCACGCACATCCGCCGGCCCGAGTAGCCTCGGACCGGCGGATTCGGGTGACTCATTGTCGACCTCTGAGCTCACGAGCCTGGTGATATCACACCTGGCCAACCCGTGACCCGGGGATCAGAGCAGGCCGGCCTGCGCGGCACAGGACGGCCAGGCTCCCCAACCCTGCGCGGCCTGGACCTTCTCGGCAATCGCGATCTGCTGCTCGCGCGATGCGAGGTTGGCGGTCGGTGCATAGGCGCCACCGCCGTAGCCCGTCCAGGTGCCGGCGCTGAACTGCAGGCCGCCGTAGTAGCCGTTGCCGGTGTTGATGGCCCAGTTGCCACCGGACTCGCATTGAGCGATCGTGTCCCAGACACTGCTGCCGGGCTCGTAGTTCACGGCTGGGGCGGGCTCGGGTGCCGGTGCGGGAGCTGGTGTCGGTGCGGGAGCTGGCGTCGGTGCGGGCTCGGGAGCAGGAGCGGGGCGCTCCTTGGTGCCGTGCACCTCTATCTTGGTGACCGCGGCGGTCAGCTCCTCACGGGCAACGACCCGGTCGCGGACGAGCTTGCCGTTCACGCGGACGATCTTGTAGGTCACCCGTTCGGTGCCTGCCTTGCCGTCACGAGCCACCCGCGCCTTGTCGACGTACATGCTGGCGTCCGCACGCACCACGGTGTCGTAGGGAACGCTCACGACGACGTTGTTCTTCTTCTTGGTCACCCGGGTGACCACGATCGACATGTTGTCGTCGACTCTGCTCGACAGCTTCGGCTTGACCTCGTCGTAGGGCGTCAGCTTGACGCCGTTTTCGATCAGCACCTCGTTGACGGTCGGGCCCAAGGTGGAGACGTCGACAGGCTTGCGCTTCCCGACCGTGACCGTGAGGTCCTTGGGCGTGGTGACCACCAGCGTCATGCCGTCACGCGAGATCGACGCCGAGCGGCTCGTCGACAGCTCGGCGCTGCCGGTGAACCGCTGCCCGATCTGGGCCAGCGCATCGTCCACGTTGGTCGCGGTCGTCCAGTAGGTCTGCTTGGCGCCGTCGACCTTGACGGTCAGCTGCCGGCCGTACGAGACGGCGATCCGGCTGCCTTCGTCGACCGCGGTACCGAGTTGGGGGGCGACGGCGTCGTGGGCCCGAAGGTCGACGCCCTCGGACTCCAGTACGTCGGCGACGGTGTCGCCGTACGTCGTGACGGTCTTCTCCTTGCCGTCGATCGCGATGGTGACGGTCTTCTTGGCGTTGGCGAATGCCACGCCGCCGACCACGAGGGCGGCGACGATGGCGGCGGACATGATCGCGAGGATGATCCTCTTCGGCACGATGCTCCAGGGGTTGAGCGTTCCGGCTCACGGGCGCGGCATAGCCTCGATCGAGACTGGTACTTTGTGCCGCTTTGGAGGGTATGCACCGGGTGCCCGCTGCCGGCCAACAAGTTCACGACCCTGCCAGATGGCAACGCCGATGGCAAAAATTTCGCGGTATTCGGCCGCTCTGGTGACTCGGATCACCCTCCGCACCTGCATCCCTACCCCACCGGTCCCGCCAGCCCCAGAGTCAACCCCAGCTGCCCCCGAACGCCGCGTCGGTATTGGCGTCGATTGCCGCACAGAGCACCGCGAGGTCGACTTGTCGCTCTTGTGCCATCGCCCGGACAGTGGTGGGGATCAGGTACGACGCGTTCGGCCGCCCCCGGTACGGCATCGGGGTCAGGAACGGCGCGTCGGTCTCGACCAAGATCCGGTCGAGCGGGGCGACGGCGAGAGCACGACGGATGTTCTGGGCGTTCTTGAACGTCACGGTGCCGGCAAACGACAGGTAGGCCCCTCGGTCCAGGCACTGTCGCGCGAAATCGGCGTCACCGGAGAAGCAGTGCAGCACCGTCCGCGCCGGCACGCCGTGCTCGTCGAGCATCGCGATGATGTCGTCGTGCGCATCGCGGTCGTGCACGACGAGCGTCTTGTCGAGCTTGATGGCCAGCCTGATGTGTGCCGCGAACGACTGCTGCTGGGCGGCGACACCTTCGGGCCCGGTGCGGTAGTAGTCGAGGCCGGTCTCGCCGACCGCTCGCACCCGTGGGCTCGACCTCGCCAGCCGCTCGACCTCGGCCAGGCCTTCGTCGAGCCGGCCGTCCGCAGCGATTTTGGGCGCCTCGTTCGGGTGCAGCGCAACCCCGGCCACGATGGCGTCGTACGCCGTCGCGGTCTCGACCGCCCACGCGGCCCCAGGCAGATCGCAACCGATCTGCACGATCCGCGGAACACCGACCTGGCTCGACAGCGCCAGCGCCTCGCCAGGATCGAGCCAGCTCTCGCCATCCTCGATGTCGAGGTGACAGTGGTTGTCGACGACGGGTTCCGGCAGCGGCTCGGGCAGCGGCGGGCGGCTGATGTCGCGGGACATGCCGAACTCGGCGTTCACCCGCGAGCGTGTCGGCGCCACTCCTACGCCCCGGGCCCGACCCGCAGCCGGGCGAGCTCGTCGTCCACGACCGACGCGTCGAGCTTGGTGAAGACCGGCGCCGGCTTGGCGATCGGCGTACCGACGACGACCGGCCGAGGCTGCCACGCCGGGGCGGTCGAGTAGTCGCCGGTGATGATCGGGTAGCCCAGCCCGCCATCGAGGTCGTCAACCTCGTCGATACGGGGCATCGGCTGGAACACTCCGTCGCCGCCGAGCACTCGGTGCACCTCGTTGGAGCTGTGCGGCAGGAACGGCGACAAGAGGGTGTTGCAGTCGCCCACCGCTCGCGCCGTCACGTGCAGGATGGTGCCGAGCCGCTCACGCTCACCGGGTTCTTTGAGCTTGTAGGGCTCCTGCTCGGTGACGTAGCGGTTGACCCCACCGACCACCCGCATGGCCTCGGCGACCGCCTGGCGGAACCGGTGCCGTCCAAGCAAATCCCCCACGACGTCGAACGCCTCGGAGACCGTCGCCAGCAAAGCGTTGTCTGCGTCGATGAGGTTTGTGGCAGCGGGGATCTCTCCGAAGCTCTTGTGGATCATGGTGGCCGTGCGGTTGACCAGGTTGCCCCACCCGGCGACCAGCTCACCGTTCGTGCGCCGCACGAACTCTGCCCAGGTGAAGTCGCTGTCGGAGGTCTCCGGCCCGGCGGCGCAGATGAAGTAGCGCAGCGCGTCAGCCTGATAGCGATCGAGCATGTCGCGGACGTAGATCACCACACTTCGACTGGTGGAGAACTGCTTGCCCTCCATCGTCAGGAACTCTGAGCTCACCACCTCGGTCGGCAGGTTGAGGTCGCCGTACTCTCCCGGCTGCCCCCCGCGGCTGCCGCGCCCGTCGTACGCCAGCAGCTCGGCCGGCCAGATCTGGGAGTGGAAGACGATGTTGTCCTTGCCCATGAAGTAGTAGGAAAGCGCCTCAGGCTCGTTCCACCACTGTCGCCAGGCATCGGGGTCGCCGGTACGTCGGGCCCACTCGATCGACGCCGACAGGTAGCCGATGACCGCGTCGAACCAGACGTACAGCCGTTTCGTCGGCTGATCGCGCCACCCGTCGAGGGGGATCGGGATGCCCCAGTCGATGTCGCGGGTCATCGCGCGCGGGCGGATGCCGGCGAGGATGTTCTGGCTGAACCGGATGACGTTCGGCCGCCAGGTGCCGGACGCCTCGCGTTCGTCGAGCCACGCACCGAGCGCATCCGCCAACGCAGGTAGGTCGAGGAAGAAGTGCTGCGTCTCGACGAACTCCGGTGTCTCGCCGTTGATCTTGCTCCGCGGGTTGATCAGGTCGGTGGCGTCGAGCTGGTTGCCGCAGTTGTCGCACTGGTCGCCGCGCGCGGCGTCGTAGCCGCAGATCGGGCAGGTGCCCTCGATGTAGCGGTCGGGCAGGGTGCGGCCGGTCGACGGCGAGATGGCTCCGCTGGTGGTCTGCTCGACCATGTAACCGTTGCGGTGCACCGTCGTGAACATCTCCTGCACGACGGTGTAGTGGTGGGGTGTCGTGGTGCGGGTGAAGAGGTCGTAGGACAGGCCGAGGGCGACGAGATCCTCGACGATGAGCCGGTTGTTCTTGTCCGCGAGCTCCCGCGGCGCCACCCCGGCCGCGTCGGCGGCGACCAGGATCGGAGTGCCATGCTCGTCGGTGCCGCTGACCATCAGCACGTCGTGGCCGGCCATCCGCATGTAACGGCTAAAGACGTCGGAGGGGACGCCGAATCCAGCAACGTGGCCGATGTGGCGCGGGCCGTTGGCATACGGCCAGGCGACGGCGGACAGCACTTTGCTCATGCCCGCAAGACTAGTGGCGGGGCGCGACCGAGTTGTCAGGGTGCTGTGGACACCGGCGCGCTCACGTCAGGCTGACAACTCGGTCCAGTGTCAGCGGTGGGCGGCGGCGTAGACGATCTTGCGGGCGATGCCGGTACGCCGGGCGACAGCGGCGACGGCGTCCTTCGTGCTCAAGCCGGCGTCGACACCGCAGGTGACGAGGGCCCGCAGGTCGGCCGCGTCGAGGTCGGCTGGCGCCGGTGGCGTGTCTCCGCCGACGACGACGGTGACCTCGCCGCGGATGCCGGCTGCCGCCCAGGACGCGAGGTCGCCGAGCGGTCCTCGACGCACCTCCTCATGCGTCTTCGTGAGCTCGCGGCAGACGGCCGCGGACCGGTCCGGCCCGAACGTCTCAGCCATCGCCGCGAGCGTCCGGTGGGTGCGGTGGGGGGCTTCGAAGAACACCATGGTGCGCTGCTCGGCGGCGAGGTCCGCGAGCCGGCGGGAACGCTCTCCAGCCTTGCGCGGCAGGAAACCCTCGAAGCAAAATCGGTCGACCGGGAGGCCCGAGACGGTGAGAGCGGTCAGCACCGCCGACGGACCGGGCACGGCCGTGACGGCTACTCCGGCCGCCACCGCCGCCGCGACCAGTCGGTAGCCCGGATCGGAGACGCTGGGCATCCCGGCGTCGGTCACCAGCACGACCCGCTTGCCCCCCGTCAGCGCCTCGATCAGCTGCGGTGTGCGCTGCGACTCGTTTCCCTCGAAGTACGACAGCACTCGGCCGCTCAGCTCGACGCCGAGGTCGGCCACCAGGCGACGAAACCTGCGGGTGTCCTCAGCCGCGATGATGTCGGCGGCGGCGAGCTCGGTGGCCAGCCGTAATGACGCGTCCTGGACCCGGCCGATCGGGGTCGCCGCGAGCACCAACGTCATCCGGACATCCTCGCAGCCAGGCGGGCTCGACAAGCATCCCGACGGCCAGTTTCGCGGTCGCCCCTCTTCGCGGGAACGTACGATATGCGAGATGGCGACGACGACCGAGGCTGCGCCGACCGAGACGGCCAACAAGCGCAGCACCTCGGTCGCGTTGCTGGGCAGCACGATCGACGGGACCCCCCTGCCGCGCGTGCGAAGGCGGTTGACACCGCTGTCGTTTCGCAGCGACGTCGCCTGGGGCTGGCTGGCGCCGATCATCGTCACCGTGTGCGCCGGCATCCTGCAGTTCTGGAGCCTGAGCACACCGCACGACATCACGTTCGACGAGACGTACTACGCCAAGGACGCCTACTCGCTGCTAATCAAGCAGCACGCCACCAACTTCGTCAACGACGGTAACGACGACAACGGCAGCGAGGCCGACGCCAAGATCAACGCCGGCACGACCGACGGGATCTTCGCCGACGGGCCGAGCCTGGTCGTGCACCCCGAGGTCGGCAAGTGGATGATCGCGGTGGGCGAGTGGTTGTTCGGGATGACGTCGTTCGGCTGGCGTTTCTCGTCGGCGCTCATCGGCACACTGATGATCTTGGTGATGTGCAGGCTAGTCAGACGGCTGAGCGGCTCGACAATGCTCGGCTGCATCGCCGGGGCGCTGCTCGCGTTCGACGGACTGCACTTCGTGATGTCCCGGATTGCGCTGCTCGACATCTTCTTGGCGTTCTGGCTGCTCTGCGGCGTGCACTGCCTGGTCGCGGACCGGGACTGGGCACGTCTCAAGCTGGCCCGGCGTTACGAGATCTCCCCCTCGTTCGGACGCTGGGGCTTCGGGCCGGTGCGCGGCTTCTTGGCCCGGCCTTGGCGTATCACCGCCGGCGTCTGCTTCGGCCTGGCCGCGGGCACCAAGTGGAGCGCGATCTTCGTCGTGGGCGGATTCGGTCTGCTGATCTGGTTGTGGGACTCGAGCATGCGACGCTCGATCGGGGTGTCGTGGGCACCGCTCAAGTCCCTCGTTGTTGACGCCATCCCGTCGTTCGTCTCGATCGTGATGGTGGGGTTCGTGGTCTATGTGGTGTCGTGGATGGGCTTCCTGACCCACGCCCAGGAGTACGAGGACGCCTTCGGGAACGCAGTGGACGCCAACGACTGGACATGGGGCTCGGTCGACGACAAGCCGGACGGCCCGATCGGCGAGGTCGGGCACGACCTCAACATCTTGTGGAACTTCCACAAGGAGGTCTACATGTTCCACACCGGCACGTTCATCAAGGACGCCACGCACCCCTTCCAATCCCATCCCGGCGGCTGGCTCGTACTCAACCGGCCGCTGGGCATCGCTTCGACCACTGGCGACGACTCCGTCATCGCCGACTGCCCCGAGGGGCAAGACTGCGTCAAGCAGATCCTCGCCCTGGGTACTCCGGCGTTGTGGTGGGGAGGTGTGCTCGCTCTCTTCGTCAGTCTCGGCTACTGGTTGAGCCGGCGCGACTGGCGTTTCGGCATCCCGGTAGTGGGCGTGCTGACGACGTGGCTGCCGTGGTTCTGGAACGACCAGCGGCCGATCTTCTTCTACTACGGCATCGCGATCATCCCGTTCACGGTCATCGCCGTCACGCTGACGCTCGGCAAAATGCTCGCCAAGTCGGATGCCACCTACCAGCGTCGTCTCATCGGCGCGATCGCCGTCGGCGTGTGCGTGCTCGCGGTGGCGGTCAACTTCGTCTACTTCTACCCGATCTGGACGAACGGGCTGCTCACGAACGAGAACTGGAACGACCGGATGTGGCTGACGAAGTGGATCTGAGCCTCCCGTCTGATGCTCGTCAGCCAGTGGCGGTGCCGAAGAGCAGGCCCAGCAGGTAGGTCGCCGCGGCGGCACCGTAGCCGATCGCGAGTTGCCGCAAGGATCGTTTGATCGGGGGACCACCAGAGAGCAGACCGACCACGGTTCCGGTGGCAAGCAAAGCGACGCCCACCAGGACTGCGGCCACGACAAGCGCTGCCGTGCCCTCCAGCCCGAACAGGTAGGGCAGTACCGGGATCACTGCACCGGACGCGAAGAACGCAAAGCTCGACAGCCCAGCGCCGAAACCCGTCCCGATGGCTTCATGCTGGTCGATGGAGTCTGCCGAGGCATCTGTCGGCGCCAACAGGCTGGCATTGTGCTGTTGCGACAGCGTGGCTGTCGCCAGCTGTTCGGCTTCCTGCGGAAGCATCCCCCGTGCCCGATAGATCAACGCCAGTTCGTTGGCGTCGATGTCGAGATGGGGGAGGGCAGCGTTCGCGTCGGTGCTGGGCGTTGATGCCGCGAGCAGCTCCCGTTGCGAACGCACCGACACGTACTCCCCAGCCCCCATTGACAGCGCCCCGGCCAACAGCCCCGCAAGCCCGGTGAACAGGACGGTACGGTGAGATACCCCGCTCGCGCTGATGCCGAGCACGAGAGCCAGGTTGCTCACCAAGCCGTCGTTTGCGCCGAACACCGCTGCTCGGAACGTGCCAGACAGCCGATTGCGTCCGCGGGTGGCAAGGCCGCGGACGACCTCCTCGTGGATGCGTTCGTCGGCTGCCATCGTGGACGTTGCGTCGTCCTCGTTCGCGTACGGCGAGCGGCCCTCTGCGCGCTGAGCCAGCGCCAGCACGAACACCGAGCTGAAGCGGCGGGCGAGCACCGCAAGGATGCGGGTACGGATGTCTGCCCGGCGAGGCGGGCCGATCTGGTCCCCGAGCAGCTCCTCCCAGTGCGCAGCGTGACGGCCCTCGGCGTCCGCGAGGGCAAGGAGAATGTCTCGCTCCTCACCACCGCGGCGGCTAGCCAAGTCCCGGTAGAGGGCTGCCTCCGCACGTTCGGCGGCGAGAAACCTCCGCCACCTGCGCAGATCAACGGGCGTGGGACTGAGCGGTGGCGTACCGGTCGAGGGCGAATGGCGGCTGGTCATCACACTCCTTTGGTCGGTTTCGACCGAGGGAGCAGCCGCTCGGCCAGCCGTGCCGACAGCCCGTTACCGGTTCACCGTCGACACCAGTATCAAGCGGGCCACTCCCCTTTGCTGCCAACGTTAGCCGTAGGTGCGGCCGCGCCCCCGGATTGGCGACGAGTACGCCGCTGAGAAGGTCCAAGCCGTAGGTCGTTGAAGCCAGCGGCCGTAGCGCATGAGAGCAAGAACGATCCAGTTCCAGCGACCGATCTGCTGGTTCAATGAGTGCATGGACGCAGTCGCACTTGTCGCGGGAGCGACCAGGGGCGCCGGCCGAGCGATAGCCGTGGAACTGGCCAGGACGGGTTTGCACGTCTACGCCACCGGCCGAAGCAGCCGGTTGACGGGTCGCTCCGAGATCGACCGTCCCGAAACCATCGAGGAGACTGGCGATGAGATGAGGGCTGCCGGTGGTACCGGCAGCGCGCTCGTGGTGGACCACGAGAGGCCGGACGCGGTCGCGGCCATCTGTTGGGCGGCAGGACCGCTCGATCCCACACTCCTCACTCGCCCCAGTCCAGTTGGTGGGTCGGCACCCCCACCTTGTGTGCGTTCGCTTCGGCCTCGGCGCGCCGTAGTCGATCACCACGCTCGTGACGGAAGACTCGATCGGCGGAAACCACGACGTGGTCGTCGCCCACCGCGAAGTCCGCGTACCAGCCACCCTCAGCGAGCAGGGATCTAGCGAGCGTCTGCGCCAGCTGTTGAGCCACCTCATCGACAGCCTCGAACTCAAGGGAAGGTCGTCCGAGTGTGCCGGCGCACGCGTGTCCGCGCTCCGGTCCAGACAGCGAGCCGATCGCTCGAGACCACAGGTCATGTCCTCGTTAGGCACTGCTACATTGCGCCCACGATGACGCAGGCTCAGCTCGCCCCGGGAGCCGGTCCGCGCGGACCCTCCTCCTAGTAGCTGAACGTCGTTGCGGCCTCGTCGCCGATCCATTGCCACATCGGGCTGGTGCCCTGCACTTCGGCTCCGGTGATCAGTTTCGTCTTGTCGAGTTTCTTGGCGTCGAAGCAGATGGGGCACACGTAATAGCGGCCCCCGGCTGCCTCGTAGCGCTTCATCAGGTCGGGCAGGGG
>JACCVZ010000243.1 GCA_013697905.1 Nocardioidaceae bacterium | reverse complement strand
TGGTGACACCGTTCGACACCGACGGCACCGTCGACCCCGCCGCCGCCGCCCGGCTAGCCAGCCACCTCGTCGACCACGGCAACGACGGGCTGGTCGTCTTCGGTACGACGGGCGAGTCCCCGACCGTGACGGCTTCCGAGCAAGAAGGTGTGCTCCGCGCAGTCGTCGAGGCCGTCGGCGCTCGTGCCAGCGTGGTCGCCGGAGTCGGGTCGTACGACGCGGCGCACGCGCTGGGCCTCGCCCGGACGGCGCAGGCGTGCGGCGTCGACGGTTTGCTGGCGGTGACGCCGTACTACAGCAAGCCGCCGCAGGAAGGAATCCTTGCCCAGTTCAGGGCCATCGCCGACGCCAGCGGTCTGCCGGTGATGCTCTACGACATCCCCGGCCGCACCGGCACGAAGCTGGCCGCGGACACCCTCGCCCGCGCCGCCGAGCATCCCCGCATCGTGGCGGTCAAGGAAGCCAGTGGCGACCTGTTCGCCGGCTCTTGGTTGCTCCGCTCGACCGACCTTGTCATCTACTCCGGGGACGATGCGCTCAACCTGGCCTGGCTGGCGGTCGGTGCCGTCGGCGTCGTCTCGGTCGTCGGCCACGTCGCCGGTCGGCAGTACGCCGCCATGGTGGCCGCGGTCGACCAAGGCGACATGCCGCGTGCGCGCGAGTTTGACCGGGCGCTGCTGCCGGTGGTCGACGCAATCATGAACCGCACTCAGGGCGCGATCATGGCCAAGGCGGCGCTCGAGCTGCAGGGCCACCTCGAGAACCGGGTCGTCCGGCTTCCCCTGGTGGAGGCCACCAACGCCCAGGTCGAGGCACTGGGACGGGACCTGGCGGCAGCAGGGATGCTGGACGCCGCCAACGATGTCGCGCCCGGGCCACGCGAGGCCGACGCCGTGCACACCGCCCAGTCCTCGCAGTCCCTACAGAAAGGCACCGTATGAGCCACCCTCATCCCGAGCTCGGAGTTCCGCCGGAGCTTTCGGCCGATGGGCTTCGCGTCATCCCGCTCGGCGGGCTCGGTGAGGTTGGCCGCAACATGGCTGTGTTTGAGCACCAGGGACGGCTGCTCGTCATCGACTGCGGTGTGCTGTTTCCTGACGAGACCCAGCCCGGCGTCGACCTGATCCTGCCGGACTTCGAACCGATCCGGCATCGGCTCGACGACATCGAGGCCGTGGTGCTGACCCATGGGCACGAGGACCACATCGGCGCAGTGCCTTACCTGCTGCGCGAGCGGCCCGACATCCCGCTCGTCGGGTCGAAGCTGACACTTGCCCTGCTCGACGCCAAGCTGCGCGAGCACCGCCAGACCCGTGCGCCGAAGTACCAGGTCAAGGAAGGCGACCGGGCCGGCTTCGGCCCGTTCGACCTGGAGTTCATCGCGGTCAACCACTCGATCCCGGACGCCCTGGCTGTCGTCGTACGCACCGGCGCGGGCGTGGTCCTGCACACGGGCGACTTCAAGATGGACCAGCTGCCGCTCGACGACCGGATCACCGACCTGCGGGCGTTCGCTCGGTTGGGCGAGGAAGGTGTCGACCTGTTCATGGTCGACTCCACAAACGCCGAGGTCCCCGGCTTCACCACGTCGGAGCGCGACATCGCGCCGGTGCTCAGCCAGGTCTTCCACACCAGCCGTCAGCGCATCATCGTCGCCTGTTTCGCCTCACACGTGCACCGGGTGCAGCAGGTGATGGACGCCGCAGTCTCGCAGGGGCGCAAGGTCGCGTACGTCGGGCGCTCAATGGTGCGCAACATGGGCGTGGCCCGTGACTTGGGGTTCCTCACCGTGCCGCCGGACACCCTGGTCGACATGCGCGACCTTGGCGATTATGCGCCCGAAGAGGTCGTCATCATCTCGACCGGGTCGCAGGGTGAGCCGTTGTCGGCGCTGGCCCGAATTGCTCACCGCAACCACGACCGCATCCACATCGAGCCCGGCGACACGGTGGTGCTGGCGTCGAGCTTGATCCCCGGCAACGAGAACTCCGTCTTCAAGGTGATCAACGGGCTCACCCGCCTAGGCGCCAACGTGGTGCACAAGAGCAACGCGCTCGTGCACGTCTCCGGCCATGCGAGCGCCGGCGAGCTGCTCTACTGCTACAACATCATCCGCCCCCGCAACGTGATGCCGGTGCATGGCGAGATCCGTCACCTGGTCGCCAACGCGGCACTGGCCATCGACACCGGCGTGCCGCGCGAACGCGTCGTGGTCGCCGAGGACGGAGTGGTCGTCGACCTCGTGGACGGCGTGGCCACGGTGACCGGCAAGGTCGAGTGTGGCTATGTGTTCGTCGACGGCTCGTCGGTAGGCGACATCACCGAGAGCGACCTCAAGGACCGCCGCATCCTTGGCGAGGAGGGCTTCATCTCCGTGCTGGTGGTGCTCGACTCGGGGTCGGGCAAGCTGATCGCCGGTCCCGAGATCCACGCTCGCGGCTTCGTCGAGGACGACAGCGTCTTCGACGATGTGCGGCCGCTCATCGAGGAGGCCTTGCTGAAGGCGGTGGGCGACGGCAACGACGACGTCTACCAGCTGCAACAGGTGATCCGTCGTACGACGGGACGCTGGGTCAACCAGGCATACCGCCGTCGGCCGATGATCATCCCGGTGGTACTCGAGGCGTGAGCAGCGGGGTCCCACAGGTGCGCGACGTCGGCGGCGCGAGCGGCGACCCCGTGGCAGCTGGCGGATCGCAACGTCGAGACCCCCACCGCAGCGAGCCGCCCGGCTTGTCGGAGCTGTGCCGCCGCTGGCTGGCCGCGCCGGTCGCCTTGCTGGCATCTGCGCTGGCCGTCGTGTGCGTCATCAGCCTGGCCGACATCCTGCCCCAGGTCGGGCTGCTCTTCGGCTCCAACGAGCGGTTCGTCGGATGGGCGGGCCTCGGCGTGTGTCTAGGTGTCGGTGTGACGGCTGTGTCGCTGCTGTTGATGCGGCGCACCGGCGCCGGTCCGTCGTTGTCGGCGGGGGCGGCGGCCGCGGTGTTCGGGCTTGCGCTCGGCTACCGGGTGATCGACGACCTGCAGGTCGGTTTGGCGTTCGTGATGTTGGGCGCGGCCGTGGGTGGTTTGCTCACCGGTGCCGCCGGGATGGCCTTCGAGCTGCCCGGTCGGTTCCGGACGGCGGTGCTGCTCGCCTGGGTCGTGCCCCTGGTCTCGGGTTGGCCGCTGGTGGCCTGGGTCGCCCTGCATGACACCGCCACTGACGAGGCGCAGCTCACCGTGCATCCGTCGGTGTGGGCACTCGCGCCGGTGTCGGCGGTGATCGTGCTGTGGAGCGTGGTGAGCATGCTCGTCGAGCCGCCGCGGGTGCAGGCGCCCGCTGCGGCCTCGTGGGAGACGGCGTGGTCGGCGCTGCTCGTCGTGCTCGTGGTCGGTGCGCTGGCCGTGATGGTGGCCGGGTTCGAGCCCGGCATCGACGTGGGCTGGCTTCGGCCGCTCGTGGTCGGCGTGGCCGGGCTGGTGGTGGTGGCATTGGCTGCGGTAGCGCTGGTCGTGCCTGCTGTGCCGGCCCGGATCGGCTACGTGGCGGTGCTGGTCGTCTGTCTGTCGCTGCCGACGTGCGTCCAGCTGATGCTCGTCGTGACCGATGCGGGCGCGTGGCGGGTGAGCTGGATCGGAGCGGGGCTGCTGGCGGTCTCCGGCGTCGTCGGCGCCGGGCTCGGATGGCGGTGGCCGGCAACGAGCAGCTGGGCGGCGATGCTGGTCCTGGCCGGCGCCTGTGCCGGTGCGTGGGTGATGCCCGACGGGATGTGGACGATGTTCGCCGCGGCGGCCCCGTTGATGGCGGCTGCCGGTGCGGGGACAGCGGCCGGCGTCCGATTGTGCACCTCGAGCCCGACGGCGTTGCGTTTCGTGATGCTGACCGTGGTGGGAGTGATCCTGCTCGGCGTCACGTTGGCGATCCCCCTCGGGTGGTCGCTTGGCGGCGCAGTGGCGTCGACGACCGCGGACGCCAGGGCCGCCGGCCGGGTGTTCCTTGGCCTCACCTTTGCCGCGGCGGTGCTGGCGGCCGCGTACATCGCCACGCTCACGCCCAGGCTGAGGGCGGGTTAGCCGCGACCGAGCACCGAGCCCCCGTTGACCTGGAGGATCTGGCCGGTGGTGAAGCCTGCCAGCGGTGACGCGAGGTAGCTCACCGCCTCGGCGACCTCGTCCGGCGTACCCGGGCGCTTCACCAAGGTGGTGGCGATCCGCGGCTCGGCGACCTCGGGCGTACGCCGACCGTCCCAGAACTCCGTGTCGGGGACGAAGCCCGGTGCCACCGCGTTGACGGTGATGCCGTCCGCGCCGAGCCTGGCGGCAAGGTCGAAGACCCACGCATGCAGCGCGGCCTTCGCAGCGCCGTACGAACCGGCACCGCGGACAGCGGCGACCGAGCTCATCGCGATGACACGCCCGCCAGGTCGCGAGAGGTGTGGCAGCAACGCTTCGGCGAGCAGTACCGCCGTGAGCACGTTGCCGCGGAAGTCGGCGAGCCAATTGTCGGCCACGGCGCTCAACGTGTCGGCCAGGCCGCTTGCGACGCCGCCGGCGTTGGTGACCAGGACGTCGACGTGGCCGCCGGCCGCGATCGCCGCAGCGGTCTCACCGGCCCCCTCGGGGTCGCTCAGATCCGCGGAGCGGAAGCTGACGCGGTCGCTGCCGGTCTCGGCGTTGAGCTCCCTGCTGGTCCGTTCCAGCGCGTCGCGGCGGCGTCCGATGATCACTACGTCGTCTCCGGCACAGGCGAACGAGCACGCGATGGCCCGGCCTATCCCGGTGCCCCCGCCGGACACGACAACACGCCTACTCATGGCCACTCCTCAGCTGGTGCGGGGGTTGCGCCCCGCGTATGGCCGACCCTACGGGAGCAGACGGCGAGACAGCGGCCGTCGGACCACTTCGACAGTCGCGGGGCGCGAGATGGTCAGTCCGTCGGCTCCCCTACAGTCGAGGCCATGAAGATCTTGGTGACCGGCGGCGCCGGATACATCGGCAGCGTGACGGCAAAGGCGCTGGAACGGGCCGGTCACACGCCGGTTCTCCTCGACTCGATGCTCAGGGGGCGGCGTGAGTTCATCCGCGACCGCATCTTCTACGAAGGTGACATTGCGGACCGGGCGCTGCTGACGCGCATCGTCGCCGAGCACCCCGACATCGCCTGCACCATCCACATGGCCGCCCGGATCGTCGTACCGGAGTCGGTCGAGCAGCCGTATGAGTACTACCGCGACAACGTCGCAAAGTCGCTCGAACTGTTCGACCAGCTGGTGGCTCTCGACCGGCCACGCATCGTGTTCTCGTCGACCGCGGCGCTGTACGACGTGTCCGAGACCTTCGAGGTCGACGAGACCTCGCCGACGGCGCCCGGCTCGCCGTACGCCCGCACCAAGCGCGCGATGGAGATGGCGCTTGAGGACATGAGCGGCGGCACGACCCTGCGCACGCTCATGCTGCGGTACTTCAACCCGATCGGCTCCGATCCCGACCTCGAGAGCGGGATCTACGACCGAGAGCCGTCGCACGTCATCGGCCAGCTCGTGCTGGCCGCCCAGGGAGTCAAGGACCACTTCACCATCACCGGGACCGAGCACCCGACCCGCGACGGCACGGGTCTTCGCGACTACATCCACGTCTGGGATCTCGCCCGCGCCCATGTGGCTGCGGTGGAGCGGTTCGACGACGTGCTGTCGGAGCTCGACGCCACCTCTACGATCATCAATCTCGGCACCGGCCAGGGCGTCACGGTGCGCGAGCTGCTGGCGGCGTTCGAGGCGGTGTACGGCGACAAGGTCCCGGTCCGCGAGGCACCGCCCCGACCGGGCGACGCGGTCGGTGCGTTCGCGAACGTCGACAAGGCCCGCGACGTCCTAGGCTGGGCGAGCGAGCTGACGCTCGAGGACGGCATCGCCTCGGCGCTGGCATGGGGACGCAAAAGACGGGCGATCCTCGGCTTCGAGTGACCGAGGGCTGGTGTCGTCGCCCGGACCGATCGAGAGGGAGCGCATGACCCCTGACCAGGCGAGCACCGGGCCGTCCCGCCGGTTCGTGTTGAGCGACCCGCACGGCCACGTCGACGAGCTGCTAAGGGTGCTGGCCGAGGCGGACCTCGTGGACACCGGTGGCCACTGGGTTGGTGGCGACACCCGCCTCTTCGTGCTTGGCGACTTCTTCGACCGTGGCCCGGACGGTGTCGGTGTGGTGGACCTCATCATGCGGCTGGAAGGCGAGGCCCTGGCCGGCGGCGGGAAGGTGGCGGCGCTGGTCGGTAACCACGAGGCGCTCACCATCGGAGTGCGTCGGTTCGGTTCAATGCCGCCGACGGGAGACTCTCGTCTGGCCCAGATGTTCGCAAGCTCGTGGCTGCGCAACGGCGGCCTCACGTCCGACCAGGAGCGACTCACCGATGACCACCTCGCCTGGCTGACGGCGCTGCCGTCGATCATCGTCGACGACGACCTACTCCTTTTGCACTCCGACACGGTGGAGTACCTGGCCTGGGGAGCCACCGTGGACGACATCAACGCGGCGGTATCTGCGGCGCTGGCGGGTGACGACGCCGGCGACGCCTGGATGTGCTGGCAGCGTCTCACCGACCGCTACGCCTTCATGGACGCCGACGGCTCCGACGTCGCCCGTGACCTGATGACCACGCTGGGCGGCTCGCGGATTGTGCACGGGCACAGCATCATCCCCGACCTCACCGGGGTCGCACCGGCGCAGGTGAGGGGACCATGGTCGTACGCCGACGAACGTGTGCTCGCGATCGACGGCGGGCTGTATGCCGGCGGTCCGCTGCTGCTCGTCGAGCTGTAGCTGGATGCGGCACTGCGGCGGCTAGGGTCGGCGGGTGGAGATCAGGTCCCTCGACCCCGCCGACATCGGCCGATCGCTGGGCATCCGCACGCGCGCCTTCGGGCCCCTGCCGGAGTCCTCGCGACCCGCGTGGGAGGCGGGCGTCCAAGAAGCCATCGACAAGGGTCTGGTGCTCGGGGCGTACGACGAGAAGTTGCTCGTGGCGCGCCCTGGTCTACGACTTCCGGCAGTACTGGGGCGGGCAGGTGTTGCCGATGGCCGGTGTCGCGGGTGTCATCGTGGCGCCGGAGTACCGGGCCCGTGGAGTGGGCTCCGCGCTGATGCGCGGGCTCGTGAC
>JACCVZ010000235.1 GCA_013697905.1 Nocardioidaceae bacterium | reverse complement strand
CGAGCCGCGCCCGCCGGTGGTCCGAGCAGGCCTGCACGAGGGCGGCCGTCGTCTCCGGGTCGGGTCGTGCGGCGGCGCGGTCGGGGGCCGGCGCCGTGGTCCGGCGGACCGCGTCGGCTTGGGCTGCTACCGACTGCGGGAGTGCGCGCATGATCTTGCCGAGGGCGTTGCCGACGGGGTCGGTGGGATCGCTCGCATTGTGGTGGCCGTCGAGCACGGCCATGACCAGGCCGAGGGCCCCGGCGGCGCTGAACATCAGGGGCGGAAGCCGGAGCCCGCGACCAAGGCGGTAGCCGCCGTAGGGCCCACGGACGGACTCGATCGGGATGCCGGCCTCGCGGAGGATGCCGAGGTGGACACTCTGATCGGCTCGCTGGAGCGGCAGCGCCGTACCTTCGCCTGGAAGTGCGGCGACCTGGACGCCGCCGGACTGCGCGCAACGACCGCGGCCACGACGATGACGGTTGGCGGGCTGCTCAAGCACCTTGCGCTGGTCGAGGCTGACCATTTCTGCGTGAAGCTTCTCGGACAAGACCCTGGTCCTCCGTGGAACACCGTAGATTGGGACGCCGACCCGGACTGGGAGTGGCGTACGGCCGCCGAGGACACTTCCGAGCAGCTTTACGGGCTCTGGGAGGACAGCGTGGCCCGCTCCGCGCCAACCTCACCGTGGTGCTGGCCGACGGCGACCCTGGCCGGCTCACCCAGCTCATCTGGCCCGACGGACAGTCCCCGAGCATCCGCCGCATGCTCGTAGACATGATCGAGGAGTACGCCCGGCACACCGGCCACGCCGACCTCCTCCGCGAGTCGATCGACGGCGTGATCGGGGAGGACCCTCCGCCGTGAAGATGGCGACCTTGATCTCGGTGAGGAATTGCAAGTCGTCGCAGCCAACGCGGCGGGCTTAGCCATCGATCATCTCGTTGAACCAGACCCTCTCATCAAGGTGCCGCCGGAGAGCGGCAGGTAACCACGGCACCACGGGCGCTGGTAGCTCGTCTGGTCGACACCATGCCACCCGATCACATTCGGCAACGGGCTCTGGCTCGCCCTCAAAAGACACAGCAGTGAAGTAGACGTCCAACCCAGAAACGCCGGCATCGACGTACCGACACATCCCAACGGGCATTAGTTCGACAGGATCGACGCGAACACCGACCTCCTCCCATGTCTCCCGGGCTGCAGCTTGAGCGAACGTTTCACCCGGTTCGACGTGACCACCCGGCAGCCCCCAGTGGCCGTCGGCATAACTCACACCGTGACGCCGCGCCAACAACACCCGATCGGCGCGTTGAAGGATCAGATATCCGACAAGATGAAAATCTCCCACGCTCGGCATTGTCCTCGCCTGTGGATGAGCACATGCAACGTGCCCGGCGCCGCGCCCGGGTCACACTTGAGATGCGTGGGCCCTGTGGGATCGGCTGACGCGCCGGCGAAGTCAGTCCGTACGCGTCCAGAAGTCGTATGGGTGCCGCCCCGGGCGGAATCCGTGAGCCTCTGCCATGTTTGCGGCGTCGCGGAAGTCGCGGGCGACGGCGGAGGGCTCGTGGGCATCACTTCCGAACGTGATCGCTTCACCGCCTTCTTCGTGCCACCACCACAAGACCGTCGAGTGCAGCGGTACGGCCGTGTTGACCTCGAGCACCCTGCCGGACTGCGCGGTGGTCCGCAACGCGTGGCGGAAGTCCTCCTCGAACGCCGAGGGGTCGAATGGGCCGGCTTGCGCCGGCCATGAGCGGACCGGGTAGTCGATATGGGCCAGGACCGAGAACGCGTCGCTTTCGGTGACGAGACTGACGACTTCAGCTAGGTACTGTCGGATGACCTCAGCTGCAGGTCGGTGCCGGTAGAGGCCCGGCGGCTCCGAGAACCCGTCCCCGTCCGACAGACAGTGCACGGAGCCGAGCACCCGATCGAACCGTCCAGCGCCCAGTACGCCGGCGGCTGCTGCATGGTGCCGGTGAGGCTCTCCCATCTCCAGGCCGCTCAGGATCCGCAGACTCGGGAACAAATCGCGGCACGTCTCTATCGCCTCTAGATACCCGGACGCGTCGAATGCCGGAGGGGTCAGGAGCCCCTCGGGTGTGACCAAGGGCGCGAGATGGTGACTTCCAGCCAGCTCACTGGGAGCGACAGCCCACGCCGTGTGGTCGAGGTGTTCGGTGAAAGCGATCGCGGGCAGCCCGATATCCACTGCCCACGCGCAGGAGCGCTCCATCGAGCCCCTCAGTGCGTCCCAGGACCACTCGCTGTGCACATGGCTATCGGAAGGCAACGTCACGACTCGTGCCACCACCCCTGAAACCATCAACCGCTGAGTCAGTCCACGCAGAGGCAGAACGGATGCCCGGCCGGGTCGAGGAACACCCGGAAGGACGTGCCGGGTTGGTGCTCGTGCTTGATTGCGCCGAGTCCCAGCACGGCTGCCTCGGCGGTGTCGAGATCGTCGACGATCACGTCGAGATGCATCTGCTGAGGAACGTCCTGGCCCGGCCAGGCGGGCAGAGTGTAGGGCTCCACCTGCTGGAAGGAGATGCACTGGCCGTCGTCCGAGCGGATCTCTGCCCAGTCGGGAGAGATCGTGACCTTCCAGTCCAGCAGCGCGCCGTAAAACGTCGCAAGGGCGCCCTGGTCGGGACAGTCGATGACGAAGCCTGGGAAACGTGCGATAGCCATCCCGGCACACTACGCGGGCCGGCAAGCGACATCCTCGCGCTCACGGCGAATCGACATCCAGGCGTCGCCGGTTCGTCAGCATGTGTTGACACCGTGGCGGACGTCAGCCTATGCTGACGGACGTGGAAGTATCAGTCGAGCTCGCGCAAGATGTCGCCAGCAATGACCCGGACGTGGGACTCAGAGCCGTGGCTGCGCTGCGTGGTCTGACCGAACAGCTGGAGGTTCTTCAGGTCGACAACGCCAGAGCGATGGGCTGGTCGTGGCATGAGATCGCTACACGGCTGGGTGTCACCAAGCAGACGGTGCATCGCAAGCATCGCCGACGGATTGCGAGGGCGTGATGTTCGAGCGGTTCACCGAGGAGGCCCGGGCTGTGGTGGTCGACGCCCAGCTGCACGCTCGTCGTCTGGGCCACGGCTATCTCGGCTGTGAGCATCTGCTGCTCGCGCTGTCCTCGACCGGCGGCCAGATCGGTGTGATGCTCCGAAGACTGGGGATGACCACGGAGGCCGTCGAGGCGGCCACCCTGCGTCTGGTGGGAACCCCGAACGCAACGCGGGACCGGGAAGCGTTGGCAGCCATCGGGATCGACCTTGACGCGGTCCGGGAGAAGATCGAAGCAAGCTTCGGGCCCAGAGCACTGGAGCCTTCGCCGCGCCGCCGCCGCCGGTGGGTCCGACGCGGCTCATGTGACGGCGGCTCCGGCTACGGGGCCCTTCCCTTTACTCCGCGGGCCAAGAAGTGCCTCGAACTCTCACTGCGTGAGGCTGTTGCGCTCCGGCAACGCGAGATCGGCTCTCAACACATTGCGCTGGCTCTGACGGCCATGACCGATGGCCTCGCTCCCCAGCTTCTGTCTTCTCTCGGGACGTCCCCATCAGTGCTTCGCACACAAATCCTCAACCACTATCGTCAAGCGGGATAATGAGGATCCGCTCTAGTCGGCCCGAGCGTGCGTTCTCGGGATGCGAGGCAGCGCCGAGTTTCACCTGTCCGAAACTGATGTGAGTGCCCTCGCATCGGCACAACCGGGCCGCTGGCGGACTGCTGGTCGTTCAGGCGGAGGTGCGCTCGTGACCGGCGGCCTAACAACGCGGCATACTTCCCGGATGAGCGAGCGAATGAGTGTTCCGACCGACGCTGGTGAGATGCCGGCGTACCTCTGGCTCCCGGAAGGCGGTACCGGCCCCGGGCTGCTGCTGCTTCAGGAGATCTTCGGGGTGAGCGGCTACATCCAGCGCCGCGGTGGTGACTTGGCGGCCGCCGGGTATGTCGTCCTGGCTCCAGAACTCTACTGGCGCCTGGACGGCACGGGAGTCGACGAGTCGGCACCTTCGGCCATCGACGATGCCATGGATCTGGCCGGCCGGTTGAACTGGGATACCGCCCTCGGCGACGCCGTGACCGCTCTCGCGCACCTGCGCGGGCGCGACGAGGTGCGCGGTGGCACGGGCCTGATCGGCTTCTGCTTGGGTGGCGGGCTGGCCTTCAACGTGGCCGCGCAGGATTCGCCCGACGCTCTGGTGAGCTACTACGGGTCGTCGATTCCCGACCTGCTGGACCTTGCGCCGATGGTGAACGTTCCGAGCCTGCACCACTTCGGCCTCGCCGACGCCTACATCGACCCCGCAACAGTCGAGCGGGTCCGCGGCGCGGTGACTGCTGACGGTCGGCCCGCCGAGTTCGAGGTCTATGAGGGTGCCAATCACGCCTTTGACAACGACAACTTCAGCTTCCACCATCCCGAGGCGTCTGCACTCGCCTGGCAGCGGACCCTCGACTTCCTCGGCCGGACGCTACCGACGGTGCGCGGGCGGGGCGTACCCGGTACATCCCCGGCGGGAGTGCTCTGATCGAGTGGCGCTGGTCGGCGTTCGCCGTTCCTCCACCGCGGTTCTGTCCACCCGGCTCCCGAACCGGCGCGGCTGGTGCGCCAAACAGATGGAGACCAGTTTCGATGTCATCTCCATCCACCGCCAGGCGGCCGCGTCCGACCGACATGCGTCGTGCAAGGTCTGCACGTCAGTCCGAGCGCACCACGACGCACCGGACCCACACGTACAGCGAGACACGCGAGGCCTTCTTCAGGAGCAGCTTGCTTGGTCGCTGCTGATCCTGGAGCGCCTCGCCCTTTGTCCAGGTCACGCCACGCCGAGGAGCGTCACGCCCGCCGATGATCGAGGTCACCTTCCCGGCTGGGTTCACCCCCGCCGAGTCCACCCGCGTCTCACCGGAGCCGGACCCGCTCAGCGATCAGCTCCGTCAGGCCAGCCTGCTCGGCAACGACATCACCGGGACCAGGCCCGTGCGGGACACCAACGGTTCGTCGTCGAACAATGGCGTGGCCTTGGCCCACAGGTGAGGTAGTTTCACTTCCAGTGCCTTCTTGGTGCGGAGTGACCAGGACGTCGACCCTCCCGATTCTTCTGTGAGAAGACACTCGCAGGTCTGACTCGCCGCACGAGCACCCGCGGATCCTCCACGGATCGTGGCCTCAGGCGCTCTCAGATCAGCTGACCGATCAGCTCCTCCCGGCCTGTCACTCGACACTTGGTGTACAGCGAAGTGAGATGTCCGTTCACGGTCGCCGGTGAGATGGTCAGTTCGCGGGCGATTTGCTTTCCCGCGAGGCCGAGCGCCAGGAGTCGCAGAATCTCTGATTCGCGAGTGGTCAGCCGGTTGTAGGTCGACA
>JACCVZ010000225.1 GCA_013697905.1 Nocardioidaceae bacterium | reverse complement strand
CTCCATCGGGAATCTCCTCGGTGCCGGCAGCGGCCGTTTCCGCCGTAGCCGGTTGACCGGAGCCGCCGGCGAGGATCGATGGGTCTGCCTCGGCCTTCGCCTGCAGGGCACCCGCGAGACGGGCCGCCTGCGAGAGCGGGGCGTTGAACAGGTAAACGGCGTTGGTGAGCGAAGCCAACATCGCGCCGGCGAGCTTCGCGAGGAGTACCTCGCGCGACTCGAGGTCGGCCATCCTCGCGATCTCGTCGATCGTGAGCGGCTTGCCGTCAAGGATCCCGCCCTTGATGACCAGCGGGGAGTTGGTTCTCGCGAAGTCACGCAGGCTCTTGGCCGCCTCCACCGCATCACCCTTGATGAACGCGATCGCTGTGGGACCGACGAGCAGGTCGTCGAACGAATCGACGCCGGCCGCGCGGGCCGCAAGCTTGGTGAGGGTGTTCTTCACTACCGCGTAGCTGGCGTTGTCACCGAGCAAACGCCGCAGCTCCTGCAGCTGCTGCACGGTGAGTCCACGATAATCGGTGAGTACCGCACCGCCTGAGCTACGGAACTCGTCCGTCAACTCGGCGACAGCTGCCGCCTTTTCCGACCGCGCCATGGGTCTCCTTCCCGGAATCACGTGACACCGAGGATGTGCCGGTGCCGCACAAAAAACGCCTCATGCAGGCGCATGAGGCGTGAACCAGCCAAGCTGGCTGGGATGCGGTCACCTCACCTGCGTGGGTCGCCTTGCGGCCTTCGGTCCACCTGGTGATCAGGTGGAACGACCAACGGTCTTCGGTGCGCCCATCGTAGGACGAAGGGCGCCACCGAACCAAATCGGTGACGCCCTTCTCGCCTGCGGTCAGGTCAGCAGCCTCAGAGGCTGAACTCGCCCACGGTGCTCGGGTCGGGAGCCTCCACGGAGACTTCCTTGCCGTAATCGCTGAAGTTCGCTTCGAATGAACCGCTCGTGCCCAGGTTGGTCTGAATGCGCACGGGGCGGTTCTCACTGTCGAGGTTCACCTCGCTGGTGAGCTTCTTCGGCAGGCCGAGCGAGGACACGTCCTGACCCTTGAACATCGGGTTGGACTGCAACATGTCGGCGGTGTCGACGGTAAGGGTGTAATGGCGAGTCTCCACGCCGTCGACGGTCTCGGCGCCATTGTCCTCCAAGGCCGTGACGCCCTCGAGGTAAGCCGTGAAGTTGCCTGGGTTGGCGGAGTCGAAGATCTGTGACAGCGGGTTGTTGGGATCGGATCCGTCTATCTTCACCCACTCCTTGCCGTTCTGGGCAAGCTGCGGACTCTTGATGAAGATGACCTTGTCGATCGCACGCATCTCGAGGCCCTGACCGCCGATTTCTGCCGTGATCTGCATCTGCAGGTGATCAGGTGTCCCGAAGCCGGTCATGTCACCGACGATGGTGAACTCCTGCCCCTGCACCGCGACCGTCGCGTCCACATGTGCGGAGTTGGCCTCGGCCTGGGCAGCCGTCACCTCTTGGGCGAAGTTGTCCTTGGTCAACGTGGCCGGCGCCTCCGGTGTGGGGCTGCTGGACGCGCCGCCGCTGCCAGAGCCGCTGCCTGCGTCGCTATCCGAGCTGCTGTCAGAGCAGCCGGCGGTGCCGGCGATGACGGCGGCGGCGGCAAGGACGGACACGGCGAATCGTCGCATCTTCATGGTGTGAGCCCCTCGTGATTTGGTGACGATCGCACCAGGGTACGTGGTGCAAGGGTGACGGATCAGTCTTCGTCACTGCCAGTCAGCAGATTTCGGGTGCGGTTCGAGTCGATCTGCACGCCGGGACCCATGGTGGCCGACACGGTGACCTTCTTCAGGTAACGACCCTTGGAGCTCGCCGGCTTGAGTCGGAGAACCTCCTCCAGGGCGGCGGCGTAGTTCTCGACGAGCTGCTCGGTGGAGAACGATGCCTTGCCGATGATGAAGTGCAAATTGGCGTGGCGGTCGACGCGGAACTCGATCTTCCCGCCCTTGATGTCTGAGACAGCCTTGGTGACGTTGGGCGTCACGGTGCCGGTCTTGGGGTTGGGCATGAGGCCTCGGGGACCCAGCACACGGCCAAGACGACCGACCTTGCCCATCATGTCCGGCGTGGCCACGACAGCGTCGAAGTCGAGCCAGCCACCGTTGACCTTCTCGATGAGCTCGTCGCCGCCGACCTCGTCGGCTCCCGCCGCCCTGGCCTCTTCGGCCTTGTCGCCGCTCGCGAAGACGAGCACGCGCGCCGTCTTGCCGGTTCCGTGCGGGAGGTTGACGGTGCCGCGGACCATCTGGTCGGCTTTTCGGGGGTCGACACCGAGCCGCATGGCGACGTCGAGGGTGGAGTCGAACTTCGACGAGCCCCCCGCTTGGGCGAGCTTGACCGCCGCGAGGGGCGCGTAAGTCTTGTCTCTGTCAATCTTCTCGGATGCCGAGTTGTATGCCTTGCTGCGCTGCATGAGCTGGTTCCTCTCGTGTTGTACCAGGTGTGGTCGAGTGGGCCAGCGCGGCCCTGCCACGTGATGCTGGTTGACCCGCAATTCAGGTCTTGATCAGCCGTCGACGGTGATCCCCATCGAGCGGGCGGTGCCTTCGACAATCTTCATCGCTGCGTCGATGTTGTTGGCGTTCAGGTCGGGCAGCTTGGTGGTGGCGATCTCGCGAACCTGGTCGCGGTTGATGCGGCCAACCTTGTCCTTGTGCGGGACCGACGACCCCTTCTGCAGGCCGGCCGCCTTCTTGATGAGCTCTGCAGCGGGCGGCGTCTTCGTGACAAACGTGAAGGTCCGGTCTTCGTAGATCGTGATTTCGACCGGGATCACATTTCCGCGCATGGCCTCGGTGGCAGCGTTGTAGGCCTTGCAGAACTCCATGATGTTGACGCCGTGCGGGCCGAGCGCGGTACCGACCGGTGGTGCAGGTGTGGCCGCACCGGCCTGAAGCTGCACCTTGACGTTGGCGGCGATCTTCTTCTTCTTCTTGGGGGGCATGGTTTCGGGTCCTTGAGTTGATCGGATACTTGGCTGGTTTTCCTCGTCAGCGGGCTGAACTTCGGCTGGCTCGGAGCCCGAGGCCGCGCGCGCCTCTCAGGTCCTCGCGGTCAGACCTTCTGGATCTGGGTGAAGCTCAGCTCGACGGGCGTCTCACGTCCGAAGATCTCGACGAGCGCCTTGACGCGCTGCGCATCGACGTTGATCTCGGTGATCGTGGCGTGCAGCGTGGCGAAGGGACCGTCGACGACCATGACGGAGTCGCCGGCGTAGAAGTCGGTGAACTCGACCTGCTTCTGCTTCTGCAGCTGCTGTGGTGTCTGCTTGGCTTCGACGATCGCCGGAGCCAGCATCGCCTCGACCTCGTCCAGGCTCAATGGAACGGGTTGGTGGCTGTGGCCGACGAAGCCGGTCACCGATGGCGTATGGCGCACGGCAGACCAGGACTCGTCACTGAGCTCCATCCGAACCAACACGTAGCCAGGTAGGACGGTGCGGCGCACGATCCGGCGCTGGCCGTTCTTGATCTCCGACACTTCCTCCTGCGGCACGTGCACCTCGTAGATGAAGTCCTCCATGTTGAGGGAGGTGATGCGGTTCTCGAGGTTGGTCTTGACGCGGTTCTCCATGCCGGAGTACGTGTGGATGACATACCAGTCGCCGGACTTGGATCGCAGCGCCGCACGGAACTCCTCGAGCGGGTCCTCGGCGGGCGTGTCGACGTCGGCTGCGTCGGCCGACGCGAGCTCGGTCATTTCGGCTGCGTCGGCTGACTCGGCATCGGTCACCTCGGCGGTCTCGGTATCGCCCACGTCGAGGCCAGCGACGTCGGACGACCCGGTCGCGGCAAGCACTGCCGCGTCCGTCTCGGGCTCGGTGTTCGGCGCCACGTCGTCGGACACGGACTCGGGCGTGGATTGCTCGGTCACAGGAATGTCACTCACAGACTCTCTCGAGCTCTCGGTTGCCACCGGGTCAGCCGAAGATCTGGAACATCGCCGAGTTGAATCCATAGTCCAACAACGACACGTACGCGATCATGAACAGCACGAAGACCAGCACCACCATGAAGTATGTGACGAGCTGGTCGCGCGTCGGCCAGATGACCTTACGCAGTTCGGCGATCACCTGCCGGAAGAAGAGCGGGAGGCTGGTCCGCCCCTCCTTGGTGGGCCGACGCTCGCTCGACGAGCTGGGTGAGCGCGTCTCTGTCACCAGGTGTCCTTCCCTCGGTCGTGGTCGTAATTGTGCTTGCAGGGCAGGAGGGACTCGAACCCCCAACCGCCGGTTTTGGAGACCGGTGCTCTGCCAATTGAGCCACTGCCCTCCGG
>JACCVZ010000217.1 GCA_013697905.1 Nocardioidaceae bacterium | reverse complement strand
CGGCAGCGCTGGTGGTCATCCTGCACGGCGGCTTCTGGCGGCAGGAGTTCGACCGCACCCACCTGCGGCCGCTGGCCGCCAGCCTGGTCCGGGACGGGTTGGTGGTGGCGACGCCGGAGTACCGGCGCGGCGGGGGCGGCTGGCCGGCGACTGGGCAGGACGTGGCGACCGCACTCACCGCCACACCTGAGCTGATCGAGCGGGCTGCGCCCGGACGCATCGACCCTCAGCGGCCGTCGGTGCTTGTCGGTCACTCCGCTGGTGGACAGCTCGCGCTCTGGTCGGGGCTGCGGGCCGACCCGGCAACGATCGCGAGGATCGTCGCGCTCGCTCCGGTCGCCGACCTGGCGTACGCCGCCGGCGCCGGGATGGGCGACAACGCGGTGCAGGCCCTGCTCGGGGGCGAGCCCGCCGACATGCCGGACGCGTACGCCGAGGCCGACCCGCTGCGGCTGTTCCCCGGTCGGGTGCCGGTCACCATCATGCAGGGGACGGCCGACAAGCAGGTGACGGTCGCCATGAACCGGGGGATCGCAGCGCGCCATGCCGAGGTCGACTACGTCGAGCTACCCGGTGTCGACCACTTCGCCCTCATCGACCCGCTGTCCGACGCCTTCCAGACCTCGGTCCGCCCTCGCCTGTGCGACTGACTTGTCAGGGTGGCGTGAGCTTAGAGGTGTCCGCTGCACCCTGACACAAGGTCTAGTTTGGCGTCGCACTCGACCGCGACGGCGTGGGCGGCTCCTCGACCGCCGTCGCCGACGATGAGTCGGAGTCGGTCTGCACCAGGCCGCCCTCCTTGAAGTCCTCGATCGCCTGGCCCTGCCGGATTGCTTCAGCGTCCGTCGTCAACCCGAACCTCGGGTCGGTGACGATCGCCCGCATCGTGGTCACGTCAACCGGCAGCCCCCACTGCTCAATGGAGGCGTCAGTGTTGCTGATCGCACCACGCGTGCTCTCGATGACCGCGACCAGCTCCCCGGGGTACTCGACGGCCACGAAGACGAAGTACAGATCCGGACCATCGCCCGCAGACGCCCGCTGGGCCACCGTCATCAGGTGGCCACCGTCGTCGAGGGCTTGGCGATCACATGCCTCGACCACGGTCTGCTCGTCGCCTGGTTCACAGATTCGCTGCGAGTCCCAATTCCCGAGGTGTGAGGTAGCCACCAGGTTGAGCTCGGCGTTGCCCTGGTCCGTCTTGAACGCCACGCCGGCCGCCACCTGTCCTTCCGGGCTTTCGCCACCATCGGTGCCGACGGCGAACGGCTCCAGTCCGATGTGTGACATCGCGACGGCTGCCAGGCTGCGAGGCGTCGAGGGTTCGGTCGGAGCCTGCGACACCGTTCCGTTCGACGGACCGGTCGCATCAGAGTCGAAGATCCCTTGGTCGACGCCGACATAGGCGATCGCCGCGACCGCAGCTGCAGACGCAACGACAGCTCCGAAACCCTGGGCACGCCGGCGTCGCTGTAGCTGGGCTCCGCGCTCGGAGCCACCGTCGACCAGTGCCGATACGTTGGGGGAGACACCCCCGACCGCCGTTTCGAAACGCTCCTTGAGCTTGGTCTCGTTGAGCTCCATTGATCCGTCCCCTCTGCCGCTTCCCGTGAAATCTCTCGTCATGACGTCGCCGCCGTCGAGTCGGACAGCTCTGTGCGCAGCCGGACGAGGGCGCGAGAGGCACGGGCACGCACCGCCCCCTCACTGAGGCCGACCTCGGCAGCAGTGTCCGCGACCGAGCGGTCCTCCCAGTAGCGCAGGACCACCACCGCCCGATCGAGCACGTCGAGCTTGCGCAGCGCCTCGAAGAGCTCGAGCCGGTCGCCCGTCACACCGCTCGCTGCTTGCGCGTCCCCGAGGTCGACGGTCGGCATCTCGGCGTTACGTCGGATGCGCTGGTGGGACAGGAACGTCTTGGTGAGCGTCCCTCTCGCGTACGCCTCGGGCACGTCCGCTCGGCGTACCTTGTCCCAACCGACGTACATCTTCGCGAGGGTCGTCTGCACGAGATCCTCGGCGAGGTGCCAGTCGCCGCACATCAGCAGCGCGGTCCGAAACAGCCGGGGCGCCATCACCGTCGCGAGCTCGGTGAAGGCGTCGTCGTCCTCGTGGGTCCTGCGTCGCACTGTGGCCCCCGTCGTTGTCTTACCCAGTAGACGCGCCCAGCGGCGACTTCGTTACACGAAGAGACAGACTTGTCAGGGCGGCGTGAGCGCCAGGTGTCCACCAGACCCTGACAAGTCGGTCGGTCACGTACGGACCGGTGGCTCCGTCTTTTCGCGGACGTCGTCCTCGGTGACGTCAGGCGCGAGCTCGACCAGCGCCAACCCGTGCTCGTCCACATCGATGACGGCGAGATCGGTGATGATCCGCTGGACGACCCCGAGCCCGGTATACGGCAGCGAGCACTCATTGACGATCTTGAAGGAACCGTCGCGCGCGACGTGTTCCATCAGCACGATGACTCGCTTGGCGCCGTTCACAAGGTCCATTGCCCCACCCATGCCCTTGACCATCTTGCCGGGGATCATCCAGTTCGCGATGTCGCCCTTGACCGACACCTGCATCGCCCCGAGGATCGCCGCGTCGACCTTGCCGCCGCGGATCATGCCGAACGACATGGCTGAGTCGAAGAACGACGCCCCCTTGCGAAGCGTCACGGTCTCCTTGCCGGCGTTGATGAGGTCAGGGTCCTCCTCGCCATCGACTGGGTAGGCGCCGACGCCGAGGATGCCGTTCTCGGACTGCAGCACGATCTCCACGTCGTCAGGCACGTAGTTGGGGACCAGCGTCGGAAGCCCGATCCCGAGGTTGACGTAGGCGCCGTCCTCGAGCTCAGTGGCGGCCCGGGCGGCCATCTGCTCACGCGTCCACGCCATCAGCTCTGCCCCGCCCGTGCTCGGACCGTGCGTTTCTCGATCCGCTTCTCTGCCGCCTGCTGGGTCGTCAGCGGCAGCACCCGCTGCACATACACGCCGGGCAGATGTACATCGTTGGCGTCCAGGTCTCCTGGCTCCACCAGCTCCTCGACCTCGGCGATCGTCATTCGCCCTGCCATCGCGCAAAGCGGGTTAAAGTTGCGCGCCGAGTCGCGGAAGACCATGTTGCCATGCCGGTCGCCGCGCCAGGCCCGGATGAGCCCGAAGTCGGTGACGATCGCCTGCTCCAGCACGAAGGCTCTCGGCCCTTCGGCCGTGTCGAAGTCGCGGGTCTCCTTGGCAGGGCTCGCGGTCACGACGTTGCCCGCGTCGTCGTAGCGCCAGGGCAGGCCTCCGTCGGCGACCTGGGTCCCGACGCCGGTCGCTGTGTAGAACGCGGGAACGCCTGCTCCGCCCGCGCGCAGCCGCTCGGCCAGCGTGCCCTGCGGCGTCAGCTCGACCTCGAGCTCGCCGTGCAGATACTGCCGTTCGAACTCTTTGTTTTCGCCGACGTACGACGACACCATCCGGCGGATCCGCTTGTCGCGCAGGAGCAGGCCGAGCCCCCAGTCGTCCACGCCGCAGTTGTTCGACACTGCCTCGAGATCCATCACGCCCGCATCCAGCAACGCCTGGATGAGGACACTGGGGATGCCGCACAGGCCAAACCCTCCGACCGCGATCGACGCACCGTCGGTGATGTCCGCCACCGCATCCGCGGCGCTCTGGACCACCTTGTCCACGACGTCTCCCTCACTGCTCTGCTCGTCTGCTGGATTCCCCGCAACCTACTGCATTCATCCGGGGAGCCCCTTTTCTCCCTCGGTAGGCTCAGTCCAATGACGCTTGCCACCCGCCGAGACCAACCCCTCGCCCGGCTGCACATCGTTTCTGGCAAGGGCGGGACCGGCAAGACCACGGTCGCGGCTGCGCTGGCGCTGGCGCTCGCGTCCGAGGGCAAGAAGGTGCTCGTGTGCGAGGTCGAGGGCCGCCAGGGGTTGGCCTCCCTCTTCGACGTCGCTCCGCTGCCGTACGCCGAACGCCGGGTCGCCGTCGGCCCGGACAATGGCGGCGAGGTCCACGCGTTGGCGATCGACACCGAGGCGGCGCTGCTGGAGTACCTCGACATGTTCTACCGGCTTGGACGGGCCGGCAAGGCGCTCGACAGGTTCGGCGTCATCGACTTCGCCACCACGGTGGCACCCGGTGTCCGCGACGTTCTCCTCATCGGCAAGGTCTTCGAGGCCACCCAGCGTCAGGCGGCTGGCCGCCCGGCGTACGACGCTGTCGTGCTCGACGCGCCGCCGACGGGTCGCATCGGCAAGTTTCTCAACGTCAACACCGAGGTCGCCGGCATCGCCAAGGTCGGACCTATTCGCAAGCAGGCCACCTCGATCATGCGGCTGCTCACCTCGCCGCAGGCGCACGTGCACCTGGTCACCTCACTCGAGGAGATGCCGGTCCAGGAGACCCTCGACGCCATAGACGAGCTGGCCAGGCTTGGGCTGCGGCTCGGCAGCGTCATCGTCAACCGGATGCGCACCCCCGAGCTCCCCGCCCAGGCACTCGCTGACGCCGCCCGCGGCCGGCTCGACGAGGGACGCATCGAGGCCTCGCTCAAGGAGGCGGGGATCAAGGCCGACGCATCCGTCATCGCAGGTCTGCTCGACGCCGGCCAGCAGCACGCGGAGCGGGTCGCGCTGGAGGTCGAGCAGCGCCGTCGGCTCGACGACCTCGGCAGCGCGGTAGTGACGCTGCCCTATCTCGCCGACGGCGTCGACCTCGGCGACCTGTACGAGCTCGCTGCAGACCTGCGCGCGAGCGGAGAGTTCTGACATGGCCCGGTCGCGACGACGCCCCGCCTCCAAGACTCAGCCCGGCCGGGGACAGCAGGCCAGAGTCGGCCCGCTGCAGGGCCGGCTGTCCGACGTACCACCGCTGGACATCGACCGCCTGCTCGGTGACGAGCAGGTACGCATCATCGTGTGCTGCGGCTCGGGGGGAGTCGGCAAGACGACCACGTCGGCTGCACTAGCTCTGCGGGCGGCAGAGAGTGGCCGCAAGGTGGTCGTGCTCACCATCGATCCCGCCCGCCGCCTCGCTCAGGCCTTGGGACTGACCCAGCTCGACAACACTCCCAAGCCGGTGAACGGGCTCGATCACCTGGAGGGCACCCTCGACGCGATGATGCTCGACATGAAGCGGACGTTCGACGAGGTGGTCCAGACGCATGCCACACCTGCTAAGGCCGAGCAGATCCTCGCAAACCCGTTCTACCAAGCACTGTCGAGCTCGTTTGCCGGTACGCAGGAGTACATGGCGATGGAGAAGCTCGGACAGCTGCACGCCGAGGCCACCCGCACCGGCCGCTGGGACCTGATCGTGGTGGACACGCCACCGTCGCGGTCGGCGCTTGACTTCCTCGACGCACCAGAGCGGTTGTCGAGCTTCCTCGACGGTCGGCTGATCCGACTGCTGCTCGCCCCGGCCAAGGGGCCGGCCCGGTTCCTGACTGCCGGGATGGGGATCGTCACCGGGGCGCTCTCGAAGGTGCTCGGCGGTCAGATGCTTCGCGACGTGCAGACTTTCGTGGCAGCGCTCGACACCTTGTTCGGCGGCTTCCGGGCGAGGTCCGACAAGACGTACCAGATCCTCAAGGACCCCCAGACCGCGTTCCTGGTGGTGGCGTCACCTGACGGCGAGGCACTGCGCGAAGCGTCGTTCTTCGTGGAGCGGTTGGCGCAGGAGCAGATGCCACTCGCGGGACTGGTCCTGAACCGCGTGACGGCGCCGATCCGAGCCGGGCTGTCGGCGCAGGCGGCGCTGGCGGGGGCAGAACGCCTCAACGGTGATGACCCTGTCACCACGGGTCTGCTGCGTCTGCACGCCGGACGGCTGGAGCAGATCGGTCGGGAGCGGTCGCTGCGCCGACGGTTCGCCGCCGCCCACCCGACGGTGGCGACGACGACCATCAGCGCGCTGGCATCGGACGTGCACGACGTCGATTCGCTCAGGCGGGTGGCAGAGCTGGCGGCGGCCTGAGCACCCCGCCCCGGCCCGTGCGTCATGGCTCCCCCCTCCGGGAGCCACGCGAGGCGGCCACGGCCGCC
Organism: Nocardioidaceae bacterium; assembly: GCA_013697905.1. GTDB lineage: Bacteria > Actinomycetota > Actinomycetes > Propionibacteriales > Nocardioidaceae > JACDHG01. Next base: position 13,150 of record JACCVZ010000217.1, on the reverse strand, counting down.
TCCGGGTGGACCGAGATCAGCCGGCGGCGACTTGTGCGGTCTCCGCAAGTCCCACAACGCCCGCGACGTGTTGCTCGCGGGCAGCCTCGAGGAGGCGGCGCCAAGACGTCACATTCGGACGGCGGCGCAGCAAGGCCCGACGCTCGCGCTCGGTCATGCCGCCCCAGACGCCCCACTCCATGTTGTGGTCCAGCGCCTCGGCGAGACATTCCGTCTTCACCGGGCACTGTCCGCAGATCTGCTTGACGCGGTTCTGCGCCGCGCCCCGCACAAAGAGCTCGTCAGGCCGTGCACCCTTACAGGACGCATAGTCGGCCCAGTTTTCGTTCCAAGTCATAACTGCCCCTACCGAGAGAAGAATGGAAAACATTCCAGGGTCCGTGTGGACGTGGACCGTGGATACGACGTTACGTAGGCCGTACCACTCATAACAGGCCCGAAGGGTTAAACCTTACTAGTCATTTGGGACCATTTTCTCTAGTCACACCCGTGACCGTCGGTGGAGGCCGGCTGAGACTGGACGGTTGGCGCGCCGGCTGCCTTGGCCACGGTTGAGATGGAAGTGACCAGGACCCGTCCCGTACGCTGGCGCCATGTACTGGCTTGCCCGGCGAGACCGCGACGAACGCGGGCTGATCCACCAGGTGTTCGTGATCGTCGGCATGAGCGTCCTCTCCGGAGCGCTGATCGCCGGACTCGCCCTGCCCTTCGTGGCTCTTCTCGACAAGGGAGCCGAGAACAGCGCTGCAGCGGTCAAGGACTTCCCGAAAAAGCTCGAGTTCAAGCCGCTCGACGAGCGCACCCGCGTCCTGGCCGCCGACGGTAGCCGGCTCGCCATCTTCTACGACGAGAACCGGACCTACGCCACCCTGGACGAGATCTCCTCGAAGCTGACGCAGGCGATGGTGGCCATCGAGGATGCCCGCTTCTACGCCCACGGCGCCCTCGATGTGCAGGGCACGCTACGGGCATTTCTCGTCAACCAGGCGAGCGGCGCGACGATCCAAGGTGGCTCCTCGATCACCCAGCAGCTCGTCAAGCTGACCCTGCAGGAGAACGCCAGCAGCGCGGCGAAGAGGCGTGCGGCGTCGGCCCAGGTGTACGCGCGCAAGTTCGAGGAACTACGGTACGCCGTCTGGGTCGAGCAGCACCTGAGCAAGGACGAGATCCTCGAGCACTACCTCAACACGGCCTACTTCGGTGACGGCGCCTACGGCGTCCAGTCCGCCGCCCACCACTACTTCTCCACAACGGCCAAAGAGCTGACCTTGCGGGAGTCGGCGCTGCTGGCGGGTCTTGTCAGGAACCCGACGGGCTACGACCCGACCAACAACAGAAGGGCCGCCCGCGACCGGCGCAACACCGTCATCGCCAAGATGCTCGACCTTCACATCATCACGACCGGCCAAGCCAAGAAGGCGGCCGCGAGCTATCTGGGTCTCAGGGTGCGCGAGGTAGCGAACGGCTGCCTCAACTCCCAGTCGCCGTTCTTCTGCCAGTACATGCAGAAATACCTGCTCACCTCCCCGGCACTCGGCAAGACGGTCGAGGAGCGGCGCCGCGCCCTGTACGGCGGCGGGCTGACGATCCAGACGACGTGGGACCCCCGCTTCCAGCGGGCCGCCGACGACTCCGTGGCTCACCACGTCTACGCCACCGACCAGGTCATCGGGGGCCTGGCCATGGTCGAGCCCGGTACGGGCTACGTGCGAGCGCTCGCGCAGTCACGTCCGATGGGACGCAACAAGGCCAAGGGTGAGACGTTCGAGAACTACACGGTGCCGGCGCAGTACGGTGGGACGTCGGGCTTCCAGCCGGGGTCGACGTTCAAGGCGTTCGTGCTGGCTACTGCGATCAAGCAGGGCTTCCCCCTCAACAAGACGATCTACTCGCCCCCTTCGATCACGTTGCCTACGAGTTCGTTCCGCACCTGCGGGGGGAAGTACCTCCAGTCGTCCGAGGTGCACACCTACAAGAACTCCACCGAGGGCGGCAGCGAAAACCTTTACAGCGGCACCCAGAACTCGGTCAACACATTCTTTGTGCAGCTCGAGCAGCAGACCGGTCTCTGCGAGCCCTGGCAGCTCGCCAAGGCGATGGGGGTCGCGCTCGACGATCCCACCAACAACCGGGTCCCGACGTTCACCCTCGGCGTGTCCGACGTGAGCCCGCTCGAGATGGCGGAGGCCTACGCGACGTTCGCCGCTCGCGGCATCCACTGTGCGTCGACCCCGGTCACCGAGATCACTGACCGTAATGGTGACATCATCCCTATCGAGGGTTCCACGTGCAACCGGGTGCTCAAGCCGGCGTACGCCGACGCTGTCAACGACATCTTGAAGGGCGTGATGGAGCCGCCGGACGGCTTCGGCGCCGCCATCGCGCCCAATCAGGAGTCGGCCGGCAAGACGGGGACCACTCAGAGCAACAAGGCCGTATGGTTCGTCGGGTACACGCCGACCATCGCTGCCGCGTCGTTCCTCGCCGGTGTCAACCGCAAGAACGAGCCGGCTGAGCTGATCGGTAGGAGCCTCGCCGGGACCGTCCTCACCGACGCCTCGGGTTCCGGGACGGCGGGCCCGATGTGGGGTGACGCAATCGCCGCGATCGAAGGCATCTTGCCGAACCGGCGCTTCGTCGAACCGGACCCGACTGTGGTCGACGGGCAGGTCGTTCCGATCCCGTCCTTCTATGGCTACAGCCCCAACGACGCAGCCAGCAAGCTGACCGACCTGGGCTTCCGTCCCCAGATCAGCTACAGCGTCAGCTCGTCGGCGCCCGAGGGCACAGTCGCCTACACGTCGCCCTCCTACGAGGGGACGACCGGTGAAACGGTCCAGATCTTCATCTCGACGGGCTATGTGCCGCCGCCACCGCCGACCTCTACGCCACCGACCTCCACACCACCGACCTCCACACCACCGACCTCCACACCACCGACCTCCACCCCACCGACCTCCACACCGAAGCCGCAGCCCACTCCCTTGCCAGACCCCTCGCCGACGCCGAAACCCTCACCGACCAATCCGTCGAGCGACCCCACACCCAAACCGAAACCCCGGTAACCGCCATGTGCCCGGCCGAGCAGGTTTCGTCGCCAGGCTCGTGCGCGGTCGATGCTCAGCTGAGCTGTCGACGTACCTCCGCCGACACAACGCCCCCGTCGGCCCTGCCCAGCGTAAGTGGGGTGACTGCTCCCATCACCCTTCCCATCGCCTGCATACCAGCGTCGTGGACGCCGAGCTGCTCGATGATGGTGGCCACCACGGCGGCGATCTCGTCGCTGGGCATGGGCTCGGGGAGGAACTCCTGGATGATGGCAGCCTCAGACCGCTCCTTCGAGGCGAGCTCTGGGCGAGCGCCATCGAAGGCAGTGGCCGCCTCCCGTCGCATTTTGGCCTGGCTGGCGAGGATGCCCGTGATGTCGTCGTCGGACAGCTCACGCGCCTGCTTGCCGGCCACCTCAGCGTTGGCGATCGCCGTCAGGACGAGTCGGAGCGTGGATGAGCGGAGCTGATCGCGCGCCTTCATCGAAGCGGTGAGCTCGGTGCGGAGCCGATCCTTCATCGAAGACATGTGACCAGTGTGACAGCCTGTGTCCATGCGTTTCTCGGTGAAGGCGGCCGCGGGGCTGGGTGCCGTCGCAGCGAGTGGATTGGCGTACTCCGCGGGTTACGAAGTCCGCGCGTTCCGGGTGCGCCATGTCCAGATTCCCTGCTTGCCGTCCAACCGCACCGCGATCAGGGTGCTCCACCTCAGCGACATCCACCTGACCCCGAGACAGCACGTCAAACGGCAGTGGCTTGAGGGACTGGCCGCGCTGGAGCCGGACCTCGTCATCAACACCGGCGACAACATCAGCCACCGCGAGTCCGTGCCCGTCGTCATGAAGTCGCTGCGGGGGTTGACGGATGTGCCCGGCGTCTTTGTCTTCGGCTCCAACGACTACTGGGGCCCGGTGCTGAAGAGCCCCGCCCGTTACCTGCTGCCGTCCGGGATGGGCAAGCGGCTGCACGGCCCGCCGCTGCCGTGGGCCGAACTGCGAGACGAGTTCACCGCCGTCGGCTGGCTCGACCTGACGAACCGGTGCGAATCGCTTGCGGTGAAAGGCACTCGGCTTCAGTTCGTCGGGGTCGACGACCCCCACCTCGGCTACGACAGACTCGATGCGGTCGCTGGGCCTGCCGACGGCGCTGCCGACCTCCGGGTGGGAGTCACCCACGCGCCGTACCTGAGGATCCTCGATGCGTACACCCGAGACGGATACGACGCCATCTTTGCCGGCCACACTCACGGAGGCCAGCTCCGCATCCCTGGTTACGGTGCACTCGTCACGAACTGCGACCTGGAGCCGCGCCGTTCGCGTGGGCTTGACCACCACACGTCTCACGGGCGGACGTCATGGCTGCACGTCTCTGCGGGTCTGGGCACCTCCCCCTACGCGCCTTACCGATTCTGCTGCTTCCCTGAAGCGAACCTGGTGACTCTGACACCCCGTTAACGGGGTTGGCGCTTGGTCCGCCGCAGCGAGGCGTCGCGGACGGGGTCGAGTTGGGCGTCAACTTCTGACCTGGGTAGACTCGCTGCGCGCTCGGGCTGTGGCGCAGCTTGGTAGCGCGCGTCGTTCGGGACGACGAGGCCGCAGGTTCAAATCCTGTCAGCCCGACCACATAGGTCCGATCAGGGAGTCCTGGTCGGACCAACGTGATGGCGGCGCGGCTGATCGTCGCATGGCACTCAGTTCTCAGCGGAGCTGGTCGGCGGCGACCAGTTCGGCGGCCACCAGTTCGCCGATTTGGGCTGTGTTGAGGGCAGCGCCTTTGCGCAGGTTGTCGCCGCAGATGAAGAGTTCTAGCGTGCGCGGGAAATCCAGCGCCTGGCGGATCCGGCCGACAAATGTGGGGTCTGAACCCACCGCGTCAGCGGGCGTGGGGAACTCTGCTCTGCCGGGGTCGTCGATCACCACGACGCTCGGCGCCTCGACCAACGCCCGCCGGGCCTCCTCGACGTCGACGTCGGACTCGAAGACCGCGTGCACCACCAGGGAGTGAGTCGTCACGACGGGAACTCGCACGCATGTGGCGGACACGGCCAGATCGGGTATGCCGAGGATCTTGCGCGACTCGTTGCGCACTTTGAGCTCCTCGCTCGACCACCCGTCGTCCTTCGCGGAGCCTGCCCAGGGGATGACGTTCAGCGCCAGCGGGGCCGGGAACGGCGACTCGTCACCGAGCTTGTTGGAAATTGTCCGGCGTACGTCACCCGGCGCTTGGCCGAGGGAACGATTGGCGGCGACCACCTCGAGCTCGTCGTACAGTCGGTCGACTCCAGCCTGTCCGGCTCCCGAGGCTGCTTGGTAGGACGCCACGACCAGCTCGCGCAGGCCCCAACGGGAGTGCAGGGCGCCAAGCGCGTCCATCATCGTCAACGTCGTGCAGTTAGGGTTGGCGATGATGCCTTTGGGGCGGTTGCGCAGCTGCGCGCGGTTGACCTCCGGTACGACCAGCGGCACAGCGGGGTCCATCCTGAACGTACCGGAGTTGTCGATCACCACGACACCGTTGGCGGCCGCGATGGGCGCCCAGTGAGCAGAGACCTCGTCCGGTACGTCGAACATCGCCACGTCGACGTCCTCGAAGGCGGACTCTGTCAGCTCCTCGACCACGATGTCTTCGCCACGGCACCGCAGCACTCTGCCCGCGGAGCGGGCCGAGGCCAGCAACTTGATCTGCCCCCACACGTCCTGGCGCGTCGACAAGATGTCGAGCATGACAGTGCCGACGGCTCCCGTGGCACCGACCAGGGCGAGCGTGGGCGCATCGCCCTCGCCCCTCATCGTCCCGTCCCTCCGTAGACCACAGCCTCCACCTCGTCACTGCCGAGGTCGAACGCCGCGTGCGTCGCGGTCACCGCCATGTCGATCTGGTCCTCGTCGACGATCACGGAGATGCGAATCTCGGACGTCGAGATCATCTCGATGTTAACCCCTGCCGCAGCCAGGGCCGCGAAGAACCGGGCCGTCACACCCGGGTGGGTGCGCATGCCTGCGCCGACCAGCGAGACCTTGCCGATCCGGTCGTCGTACAACAGCTGCTCGTAGCCGACCTCCTCGTTGAGGCGCGCCAGCGTCGTCATCGCGCCCTGCCCGTCGTCGCGCGGGAGCGTGAACGAGATGTCGGTGCGCGCGGTGGACGCGGCTGAGACATTCTGCACGATCATGTCGATATTGATTCCGGACTCAGCGAGTGCCTCGAAGATGCGCGCCGCCTCACCAACCCTGTCCGGCACCCCCACGACGGTGATCTTCGCCTCGCTCCGGTCGTGCGCCACGCCAGAGATGATCGCTTGTTCCACTGGGTCCACCTCGCTCGAGTCGATTACCCAGGTCCCCATCTTCTGCGAGAACGAAGACCGGACATGGATGGGTACGTTGTAACGTCGGGCATACTCCACGCAGCGCAGATGCAAGACCTTGGCGCCGCATGCGCACATCTCCAACATCTCTTCGAACGAGATCGTGGGGATACGGCGAGCGGCCGGAACGATCCGCGGATCGGCGGTGAAGATGCCGTCGACGTCGGTGTAGATCTCACAGACATCGGCCCCGAGAGCAGCAGCCAACGCGACAGCCGTCGTGTCGGAAGCGCCGCGGCCCAACGTGGTGATGTCCTTGGTGTCGACGGAGACGCCTTGAAAGCCTGCCACGATGGCGATGGCGCCGTCCGCGATGGCGGACTCGATGCGCCCGGGGGTGATGTCGATGATCTTGGCCCGCCCGTGGGCGGAGTCGGTGATGACGCCGGCCTGGCTGCCGGTGAATGAGCGTGCCTGCTGGCCGAGATTCGCGATGGCCATGGCGAGGAGGGCCATCGAGATGCGTTCACCGGCGGTGAGCAACATGTCGAGCTCTCGGCCGGGTGGCAGCGGCGAGACCTGCTGAGCAAGGTCGCGGAGCTCGTCGGTGCTGTCTCCCATGGCTGACACGACCACGCACACGTCGTGGCCCGCCTTCCTCGTCTCGACGATACGCTGGGCGACGCGCTTGATGCCCACGGCGTCTGCGACGGAGGAGCCACCGTACTTCTGCACGACGATACCCACGCCTGAGCTCCTTCCTGGGACGAACGCGGCTGAACGAAGCGCCCGCCAGTCTAAGCGGGACGCCGACAGGTTCTTGTCCTGCCGCCCAGAGCCGAGACAGCGATCCTCGCCTGCATCGCAGGACCGCACGAATCGGCCCAGAATCTTCGACACTGCCGGCCGGGCGCTCAGCACACTCCTAGACGACCGCAGCCTTAAACCGGGTCGCTGATGTCGTCGGCGGCGGCCAGTCGGCCAGCCTCGACCTCACCGATCTCGGCGGCGTCAAGACGGTCGTGCGCGATCACCGACTGCAGTGCCCGCAGTGAGGCGCTGGCCTCGGCCCCCCAGCTGGAGACGTAGGAGAACTGCCACCACCACAGCGCCTCCTGGACCGAACCGGCGCGGTAGTGCTGTAGGCCGTGGGCCACGCTGGCCGCGATGTCGGCGAGGTCGTCCGAGAGCCGCGACGAGACCAGCTCAGGCGGATCGACGTACGGGTCGAACACTTCGGTGAAGTCGTCAACCCCCTCGAGCAGGACGGCCAGTCGCTCACGCATCAGGTCAAGATCAGGGTCGGGGCCGGCGTCGGGCTCAAACGGTTCGGTGGGCACGAAGTCCGTCTGCACGCCTAGGCGGGCACCCCCCAACAACAACTGGCTGACCTCGAGCAGCAGCAACGGGACGACGCTGCCGCGGTCGTCGCTGCGCGAGAGCTCCCGCAGGGCGAGCAGGAAGCTCTCGGTCTGGTCGGCAATGCCCTGCGCGAGATCTTCAATCTCACTGCTCACCACGGACTCATCGGCGCTACTCATCAACGGAGCGTCTCCCCTCAAAGGCTCGTCCGAGCGTGACTTCGTCGGCGTACTCCAAATCTCCCCCGACTGGCAGCCCGCTGGCAAGTCGGGTGACCCGCAACCCCATCGGGCGCAGCAGCCGGGTGAGGTAGGTAGCTGTCGCCTCCCCTTCGAGGTTCGGGTCGGTGGCCAAGATGACCTCGGCGATCGTGCCGTCGGCAAGGCGCACCATCAGCTCGCGGATGCGCAACTGCTCGGGCCCGATGCCCTCGATCGGGCTGATCGCGCCGCCGAGCACGTGGTAGCGACCGCGGAACTCACGAGTGCGCTCGACCGCAACCACATCCTTCGGCTCCTCGACCACGCAGACCACCGTAAGGTCGCGCCGCGGGTCACGGCAGACTTTGCACAGCTCGTCCTCGGTGACGTTTCCGCAGATCGTGCAGAAGCGGACCTTCGCCTTGACCTCGTCGAGAACGGCCGCCAGGCGGTGCACGTCGACGGCATCCGAGGCGAGGATGTGGAACGCGATCCGCTGCGCCCCCTTCGGGCCCACGCCAGGGAGCCGGCCCAGCTCGTCGATGAGGTCCTGGACCACACCTTCGTACACGGATGTGCCTCAGCCGCGCGCGGCGAGGCGGGCCTTGAGCTTGTCGCGCTTCTCTGTGAATCGGGTCGCCGACTGGTCCAGGTCGCTCATGAACTCCGCCAGCTCGGCGCGGGCTTTCTCGCCCTCGCCGGAAAGACCCTCGACCTCGAAGACATCCCAGAACCGCAGGACCGGCATGACGACGTCGTCGTGGTGTTGTCGCTGGTCGTAAATCCCCTCGACCGCCATCGCGATCGCCTTTCGCTGGAAGCCTGGGATGCCGGCGCCGGGCATCTCGAAGGTCTTGACCACCTCGAGGATCGCCGCCATCGCCTGGTCGGGGGCGATCTCCAGGGCCGCCTTGAGCAGGTTGCGGTAGAAGATCATGTGCAGGTTTTCATCAGCTGCGATTCGGGCGAGCAACCGGTCGGCCATCGGGTCGCTCGTGAACCGTCCGGTGTTGCGGTGTGACACCCGCGTCGCCAGCTCCTGGAACGAGACGTACGCCAGCGAGCGCAAGGCGTCGTCGGGGTGCTGGGACTGGTATCCCTCCGACATGTGCGTCATCCGGAAGCGTTCGAGCTCGACCGGGTCGACCATCCGCTTCACCAGCATGTAGTCGCGCATCGCGATTCCGTGCCGGCCCTCCTCGGCCGTCCATCGATGCACCCACTCACCCCAGGCGTTGTCGCGGCCGAAGAGCACCGCGATCTCGTGGTGGTAGCTGGGGAGATTGTCCTCGGTGAGCAGGTTGACGATCAGGGCGGTGCGGGCGACCTCGGGGATCTCGGCGTCGTCCGGGCTCCAGGGGTCGCCACCCATCAAGCCGTCGTAGTTGCGGCCGTCGCTCCATGGGATGTAGTCATGCGGGAACCACTCTTTGGCGACGCCCAGGTGCCGGTTGAGCTCTGCCTCCACGACTTGTTCGAGCTCGCGCAACAGGTCGGGCTGACTGATCTGGCTGGTCACGTGGGACTCCCTTGGCCGACATACCTACGTGACCGTAGGTTACGCCTCCGTAAGAACAGCAGCCAGACCGGGCCGCCCCCAGCCACAGTGCCAGTCCCTACCCTCGGTCCGGACGAGGTCATGGCGAACCGTGCCGAATGTCGTCGATGACCTCGGCGCCGAGCTCGCGGGCCAGCAGCTCCTGCGACGAGAGAGCGTCGTCGACGACATCATCGTCGTCACGCAGGTCGGGCGGTGTCTCTCCCTCAGCGGGCTCGCCGTTGCGCGTGAGGCGGATAGCTTCTTTGGCCCGCTCGACATCCACGGCTCGCGCAGGGGCCGATATCGTCGGCTGCGAGTCCCTTGCTGACGCTGACGACTCGACAAGCTGCTCCGGCTCGGGCTGGCGGGCCGTCCGACCCGGCCCTGGCCCTCCGGCGGTGCCATCGATGATGGCCTCGATCTTCCAGTCGACACCTAGCTCGTCGATGAGGGCTTGGTGCAGGATCTCGTCGTGGCCACCGCGGACAAAGCTGTCGCGGGCCCCGGCGTTGACGAGACCGATGGTGATGACCCCACCCCCCACGTCCATCACCTGCGCGTTCTGCGTGAGCAGCGCCCAGGCGTAGCGCTTCATGTTCTGAACGCGGGCGAGTACGCCCGGCCAGAGCTGTCGCACGTCGACAACGGTGAGTCCACCCGCTTCAGCCGAGATCTCGCCGCTCGCCACCGGCCGCCCTGACGAGGCGGCGGTGGCGTCGCCTGAGGACGAGACATCAGCGGCGGCGGACGAGGCAAGATTGTCGTCGCCGGTCACCGGCGCAGGTGCCGGTAGCTCCACACGAGCAGCGACTGAGGTGGGTGGTTGGAGGCCCTGCGCAGGGCTAGCGCCGACCTGCCCACCGGCGGACCTCGTCCCCGCGGCACCAGGGGTAGGCGTGGGTGGGCCGATCGGTGGCGAGGAGGTACCGACGACCGACAGCCGACGCTCGACCCGGTCGAGGCGGGCGCCAACACCGGCTGCCGAGTCGTCCAGCCCCGGCAGCAGGATGCGTGCGCACATCAGCTCGAGAAGCAGCCGCGGCGCGGTGGCCCCTCGCATGTCGGTGAGGCCGGTGCTGACGATATCGGCGGCGCGGGTGAGCTCAGCTCGACCCAGCCGGGCCGCCTGACCGGAAAGCCGCTCGGCCTGGTCGTCAGGCATTTCGATCAGGCCACGTGTCAGCGCGTCGGGAACGGCGCTGACCACGACGAGGTCGCGCAGCCGGTGCAGGAGGTCCTCGGCAAATCGCCGCGGGTCTTGGCCCGTCTCGATGACCTTGTCGACGACCCCGAAGACCGTGCCGCCATCAGCCGCGGCCAGTGCGTCCACGGTCTCGTCGAGGAGGCTCTCCGGGGTGTAGCCGAGCAGCGCCGTGGCCAGCGCATACGTGACGCCTGCTGGCCCCGAACCACCGATCAGCTGGTCCAGCACCGACAGGCTGTCGCGCACCGACCCCGCCCCCGCGCGCACGACCAAGGGGACGACGTTGCGCTCGACGGTGACACCCTCACGTTGACAGAGCTCCACCACGTAATCCCCGAGAATGTTCGGCGGCACGAGCCGGAACGGGTAGTGGTGGGTTCGCGACCTGATCGTGCCGATCACCTTGTCGGGCTCGGTGGTGGCGAACACGAACCGGATATGCGACGGGGGCTCCTCGACCAGCTTCAGCAGGGCATTGAAGCCCTGCGTGCTGACCATGTGGGCCTCGTCGATGATGTAAACCTTGTAGCGGGACTTCATGGGGGAAAAGAAGGCCCGCTCCCGCAGGTCCCGCGCGTCGTCGACCCCACCGTGACTGGCCGCATCGATCTCGATCACGTCTATGGAGCCGGGGCCGCCGCGGGCCAGCTCGACACACGACTCGCACGCGCCACACGGCACCGACGTGGGGCCCTCTTCACAGTTGAGGGCGCGCGCAAGGATCCGGGCGCTGGTGGTCTTGCCGCAACCACGCGGTCCCGAGAACAGGTAGGCGTGGTTGACCCGGTTGTTGTCGAGTGCGTGTGACAGTGGCTGAGTGACGTGGTCCTGCCCGATCACGTCTTCGAAGGTGTCGGGACGGTACCGGCGATACAGCGCGAGGGGTGCGTCCACACCGACGACCTTAGCGTCGTACGACGACAGGCAGCAGGCCCGGCGGCCACTGCTGGGGCGCGCCCGCAACGTGCGCCTGACCCTAGCGTCGGGCGCCGTAGCGGTCCTACCCTGAAGCGACGGTGACTGTCGCCGTCCGCTGAAGGGAGCGACCATGGCTGACTCGGTGATCCACTTCGAAATTCCGCTCGACGACACCGACCGGGGGCACGGCTTCTACCGAGATGTATTCGGCTGGGACATCCAGGCCATGCCGGAGTTCGACTACGCGATGATCGTCACCTCGCCGGTCGACGACAGCGGCGCGCCGACCCAGCCGGGGACGATCAACGGTGGGATGCTGCGGCGCCAGGAACCGGTGACGACCCCGGCCATCACGATCGGTGTCGACGACATCGAAGCCACGCTGGCAAAGGTCGAGTCCCTTGGTGGCTCGACGGTCCGCACCAAGCAACCGGTTGCAGACATGGGGTTCGCGGCGTACTGCACCGACTCCGAGGGCAACCTGCTGGGGCTCTGGCAAAACGCCGGCTGACTCCCCCTCCCGATTCGTCCGACTCGCTCCGACGGACACTCCACGCGCTGGGGCGGACGAATCGGGGGAGGGTGGCGTGAAAGACCCCTCGCGCACCCGACAGAGCTCGCTTACCCTTGCTGCCTTCCGGCCCTGGGGGAGTTCGGCAAGATATCGCCACACGAGGGGCTGGGGGGAGTCTACGGGAGTGACCCGTTGACGTTCCACCGCGCCTCGAGGCAAGATTTCAACGAAGCATCGCCAAGGCGCTAGCCTCCTCACGGAGGATTCGCATAGTGGCCTAGTGCGCACGCTTGGAAAGCGTGTTGAGTGAAAGCTCTCAGGGGTTCGAATCCCCTATCCTCCGCCACGTGACCTGCAGGTTTGCCGGTGCCGGGGTTCCCAGGCCCGGCCCGGAGGCGGAGCTTAGTCTCAGTTCTAGTCTCAGTTTGGTACGTCGACCCTCCACGCCACGCGCCCGAGGTGGGGCGCTTCGGTTCACGCTGACCAGGCTCTCGGGCTCGCCGCCCTCGCCCACGGTGTCCACTTCAGCCTGGTCTGCCACGTTAACTCCGGGGGCTGATGGCCGGTGACCGCGACGGCGTCGACCGCGAGGTCGAGATTCTGCGCGGCCAGGTCGAAAGCACGGATGCGGCTCTTGGCCGTCTCGACCCCTCGACGAGCTCGAGCCCGGTCACGTGACCCAGCTGGTGCGGCTGGGGCCGCGCGGTCGGTGAACGGAGTGCGGCGTGTCTACCGGCGCTCGCAGCCGTGACGACGCTCGGCTCGGCAGGTGTCGACCCCGCCTTGCCCGTGGGCGATGTCGATCCCTCTCCCGCCCCGCAGGACGTCCGCGCCACGGCCGCCGTACATGAGGTCGCTCCCGCCGCCACCGCCGATCGTGTCCGGTCCCGGCCCGCCGGCGATCTCGTCCCGGCCGCCCGAGCCGGCGATCCGGTCCGCACCGCCGCTGCCGACGAAGCGCTGGATGCCCTGCCAGGTGATCTCACCGAACCCGAGCACGGCCGTGCGGTCGCCGAGGTCGGCGGTGACCGCGGAGTTCGCGTCGGCCAGGGTGAGTA
>JACCVZ010000209.1 GCA_013697905.1 Nocardioidaceae bacterium | reverse complement strand
CAGGTCTAGACTCATTCCGCTGGCCCCAGATCAAGTGGAAGTGAGCCTCCCCGATGCCCGAACAGCAGTTCCCTCTGTCGGTCGAGCACCTACGCACCAGCGTCGACAGTGGCGACATCGACACGGTGATCGTCGCGTTCACCGATATGCAGGGACGTCTTCAGGGCAAGCGGATCCACGCACAGTTCTTCGTCGACACGGTGCTCGACCATGGCACCGAGGGCTGCAACTACCTGCTCGCGGTCGACGTCGACATGAACACCGTGAGTGGCTATGAGATCAGCTCGTGGAACACCGGATATGGCGACATGGAGTTCGAGCTCGACCTGTCGACCCTCCGGCTCACTCCGTGGCTGCCGGGAACGGCGATGGTGCAGTGTGACCTCGCCTGGCTCGACGAGGACCACTCCCCTGTGGTGCAGTCGCCGCGCAGCATCCTGAAGGCACAGACCGACCACGCGGCCGAGCGCGGGCTGACTGCGTACGCCGGCACCGAGCTCGAGTTCAACATCTACGACAACACGTATGAGGAGGCGTGGGACCGGCACTACCGCGGTCTCACCCCTGGCAACCAGTACAACGTCGACTACTCGCTGCTGGGCACGAGCAGGGTCGAGCCGCTGCTGCGCGACATCCGCAACCAGATGTACGCCGCCGGCTTCACCGTCGAGTCCGCCAAGGGCGAGTGCAACCTCGGTCAGCACGAGATCGCGTTCAAGTACGAGGACGTGATGCGCACCGCAGACCAGCACTCCGTCTACAAGAACGCAGCCAAGGAGATCGCCTCCCTGCACGGCAAGGCGATCACGTTCATGGCCAAGTATGACGAGCGAGAGGGCAACTCCTGTCACGTGCACATGAGCCTGCGCGGGCAGGACGGCAGGATGGTGTTCGACACTGGCGACGGTCCCACGACGTTGTTCGAGCAGTTCGTCGCCGGCGTGCAGGCGACGATGTACGACTTCACATTGCTCTACGCCCCGAACATCAACTCCTACAAGCGTTTCGCCGAGGGCTCGTTCGCGCCGACCGCCATCGCGTGGGGCCGCGACAACCGCACCTGCTCGCTGCGTGTCGTCGGCCACGGTGCCGGGCTCCGGGTCGAGAACCGGCTCCCGGGCGGCGACATGAACCCCTACCTCGGTCTGGCCGGCATGCTCGCCGGTGGGCTGCACGGCATCGATAACGAGCTCGAGCTGGAGCCGCCAATGGAGGGCAACGCCTACGAGTCCGACAAACGGCACGTGCCGCACACGCTCCAGGAGGCCCGCGACGCGTTCGCCGCATCCGACGTGGCACGATCGGCGTTCGGCGACCCGGTCGTCGACCACTACCTGAACGCTGCCGACGTCGAGCTGACCGCGTTCAACGCAGCCGTCACCGACTGGGAGCGGTTCCGCGGCTTCGAACGGATGTGAGCGACACGTGTCCACCACCCACCTTGTGATCAACCCCGCCACCGAGGAGCACGTCACCGAGGTCTCCTCGGCCTCGGTGGAAGAGACGGATCAGGCCATCGCCCGTGCACGCGACGCCTTCGAGCTGTGGAGCCGGGTTGACCCCGCCGACCGAGGTCGCTTGCTCCGACGCTTCTCCGAGGCCGTCGATGGCGCCGTCGAAGAGCTTGCCCAGCTGGAAGTGCGTAACTCCGGTCACCCCATCAGCAACGCTCGCTGGGAAGCGGGGAACGTCCGCGACGTGCTCGGCTACTACGCTGCCGCACCGGAGCGGCTGTTCGGCCGACAGATCCCGGTCTCCGGGGGCGTCAACGTCACATTCAAGGAGCCGCTCGGCGTCGTTGGGGTGATCGTGCCGTGGAACTTCCCGATGCCCATCGCGGGTTGGGGTTTCGCCCCAGCACTGGCCGCCGGCAACTGTGTGGTGCTCAAGCCCGCCGAACTCACACCCCTCACCGCCATCCGGATCGGCGAGCTGGCTCTCGAGGCCGGCATCCCGGAGGGGGTGTTCACGGTCGTCCCCGGCCGAGGAGCCGTGGTCGGACAACGCTTCGTCACCC
>JACCVZ010000194.1 GCA_013697905.1 Nocardioidaceae bacterium | reverse complement strand
AGCCCACTACTCGTCCTTGCCCTTTCCGAACATGATCTCGTCCCAGCTGGGGACGCTCGCACGCCCGCGGCCGCGGCGCCTGCGCTCCCGCGTCGGCTCGGTCGTCGGCGTCTCGGCGAGCTCCGCCTCGGCCGGTTCGGCGGGGGGAGCGGGCTGGGCCTCAGCCGCCGCCGCGTCTACAACCGGGGGCTCCGCGGCCTCGCCGGCGCCTACCTCGGCGCGGTCGTCGTCGCCCTCGAGGCGGCCGGCTTCGTCGCGACCTGTCTCGTCGTCAACTGTGTCGCCGGCTGGGCCCTCGTGGGCGTCGTCGTCACGGTCGTCCTCGAGACCTCGGCCGGGTGCCGGGGGGTCCTGCAGGGCACGGACGACGGCGGTCAAGTCGTCACTGGTCTCGTCGTCGCTCGCAACGCGGTTGAGCTGGTCGTCGGCGTCGAGCAGGTGGTCGGCGGTGGGCACCGACGACAGCCGGCGCGAGGAGCCACCGGACTCGGACTTGGCGCCAGACTGGCGAGGTTGCGGGCCCTTGCGGGTGCTCTGCTGCTCACCGGTCAGCCACTTAGCTTCGTCGTCGTCGGCCAGCGAGAAGCGGCCCATCGAGTCGAAGACGAACAAAGCGGTGCGTTCGCGCTCACCTGAGTGGTAGGTGGCCTGCACCGCCCAACGTCCGTCGTCGCGGCGCCACGCGTCCCAGCCGGCTGTGTCGAGGCTGACACCTCGCTCGCGGAGTCGCTCCGCGACCACGTCGGACAGCCGACGCGACGGGCCGTCGATGTTCTTGCGGCGGACATGACTGCGCTGGGCGAGCGCAGCGATGTGCTGTCGCTCGGCGAGCACCGGCACACAGAACGGCATGATCTTGTCCACCGACACCTGCGCGAGGACGGCAACGGCCTCCGCGGATTCGCCGGCCCGGATTCGGGCCTGAATGTCGCGTGGTCGCAGGGCGCTGTCCATCTCGATCTCCAACTGGCCGAGTCGCGGGCGGTCTCCTCGCAGGGCCGCGCGCAACCTGTCGTCTGCGGGAGCTGCGAACTCCGCGCCCGCGTCGTCGACGAAGACGACCGAACGGCCGTCCGCGCTCAACCCCACGAGCTTGAGCTTGCGCATGCATCCCTCCCGCACTGGATCCTCAGCGAGGCTGCGCTCAGTGTGTCTTGAGGCTGGGTTCGGACCAAGACAGCGCGCCGTCTGTCCCCATTCAACACTGCGGATGCCCGTGCCGGGGCTACACCTCTTCGAAGACCGGCACCCGCCATGCCGCACGTGTGCCGCTCACCCACGTCAGCCCGGCGGCGAGGGCTCCGCTGACGACCGCCACCCAGTACGCCGTGTTCGCGCCGAAGCCGTCGATCAGCACTCCGGCGACCGCCGCCCCCGGCGCGATTCCGAGTCCGACGCCCGTCATCACCCAGGTGATCCCTTCCGTGAGCCGAGCCGCCGGGACGTTGGCCTCAACGAGGGAGATGACCGCCACCAGCGTCGGGCTGACGGCGAAGCCGCCGAGGAACAGGACAACGCCGAGGACGACGAGACTGTCGAGGAAGGGAAGCGGCACCATAGCCGCCGCCATTGCCATCGCGCCGAACCGGTATCGCCGCAGGGTCGAGGAGTCGTCACCGCTCAACAGGCCGGTGATGACTCCCGCGATGAGGCTTCCGAGGGCATACGCGGCGAGCAGCAGGCCGGTCAGACCGGCCTGGTCCTGCTCGTCGGCAAAGGCCACGGTGACCACCTCGATCGAGCCGAAGAGGGCGCCCAGGCACACGGCGACAGCGACTATCTTCACTAGCCACCGCCAGTCCAACGGCGGACGGCGCACGCCTGCGTCACGCGACGAGTCGACGGGCGGCTCACTGCGACGCAGCGAGGTGAACCACCAGCCTCCGAGGACGGCGCAGAGGCCGACACTGGCCACACCTGCCATCGGGTGGAGCTGGGTGGCCAGGACAGTCACCAGGACCGGCCCGACGATGAAGATCATCTCGTCGACGACCGCCTCGACGGAGAAGGCGGTGTGCAGGGCGGGCCCCTGCCCGAGCAGATATGTCCAGCGCGACCGCACGCAGGCCCCGATCGGTGGGTAGCTGATGCCCGCCAGCGCAGCAAGCAGATGAGGCAGCGGCACCGACCAGGACCGCTGCACCGCCAGCACCAAGCCACCGAGGCCCACGGCGAATGCGGCGAAGCACGGCACCAGCACGCGTCGCTGGCCCCACCGGTCGATCAGCCTCGCCAGCACCGGCGAGGAGACCGCCGTCGCCACCATGTACGCCGCTGACACCGACCCGGCCAGGCCATAGGACCCCGACCGGTCCTCGACCAGCAGCACGATGGCCAACGTGACCATCGAGATCGGCAGCCGGGCCACGAGACCCCCGGCCGAGAACGCCATCGCCCCAGGGCGCTGCAGCACGTCCCGGTACGACTCGAACACGTTCGGAGTCTAGGACGACCGTGTCGCGTGACCCCACCTTGCCTGGCCACGTCAGCCGACCTCCCGGGTCGTTGATCGGGGACGGCGAGATGGGAAGATCGCCAGCATGCCGACCGAGCGAAGCATCGAGCCCTATGACGCCGTTCTACTGGTCTCGTTCGGCGGGCCGGAGAAGCCGGCCGACGTCATCCCCTTCCTCGAGAACGTCACCCGCGGCCGGGGCATCGCGGCCGAGCGACTCGAGGAGGTAGGGCGGCACTACGACGCGTTCGGTGGCCGCAGCCCGATCAACGACCAGTGCCGGGCCTTCCTCGCCGCCGTCCGCGCTGACCTCGCCGACCATGGCCTCGCCGTGCCGGTTTACTGGGGCAATCGCAACTGGCACCCCTACCTGACCGAGACCCTCGCGCAGATGAAGGCCGACGGCGTCAGCCGCGCCGCCGCATTCGTGACCAGCGCCTACGCGTCGTACTCCGGCTGCCGCCAGTACCGGGAGAACCTGTACGACGCTGTCGCCGGTATCGACGACCCGCCGTACCTGGACAAGCTACGGCACTACTTCAACCACCCCGGTTTCATCAATGCGTTCGCCGACGCCACCTGTGTCGCGCTCGCACAGCTGCCGCAGACGCTTCAGAGCGGCGCGCGGTTGGTCTTCGTCACCCATTCGATCCCGAGCCTGATGGCCGAGTCGTCCGGTCCCACCGGCGGGGCGTACGTCGCACAGCACCGGACCGCTGCCGACAGCATCGCCCAGGCGGTCCGTGACCGGACGGGGGTGCAGCACGGCCATGACCTGGTCTACTGCAGCCGCTCCGGACCGCCGCAGGTGCCATGGCTCGAGCCAGACGTCAACAACCATCTCGAGAAGTTGGCCGGCGATGCGCTCAAGGCCGTGGTGGTCATCCCAGTCGGCTTCGTGTCGGACCACATGGAGGTCGTCTACGATCTCGACACCGAGGCCAAAGCCACCGCCGACCGCCTCGGCCTGGTGTTCCAGCGGGCTGCCGCCCCCGGCGTGCACCCCGGGTTCGTGGCGACGGTCCGGGACCTCGTGCTGGAGCGGGCCGCGGTCGAACGCGGCGAGTTCGGGCGGCGTTCCACCGTCGGCGCAATCGGGCCGACGTGGGACCGCTGCGGGCGGCACTGCTGTCCCAACCCACGCAAGGATCGTCCCGCCCTCTGTGAGGCGTCGTCGTGACCGAGCTCGGTGACATCGCGGACCTGGCTGAACGCGTGGCGCGCGAGGCGGGCGCCCTCGTGGTCGGAAGGCGCCGAGGCGCCGTAGAGGTGGCGGCGACGAAGACCAGCCCGACCGACGTCGTGACCGAGGCCGACCACGCGTCCGAGACCCTCATCAGGCAGCGGCTGGCGCAGGAACGGCCGGGTGACGGGTTCGTCGGGGAGGAGGGTGACGACGTGGACGGTGACAGCGGCCTCACCTGGGTCGCCGACCCGATCGACGGCACGGTCAACTTCTTGTACGACATCGCGCATTTCGCGGTGTCGCTGGCGGCGCGCGACGAGGCTGGCACGGCAGTCGGTGTCGTCCACCATCCGACATCAGGGGAGACCTTCACCGCCGTGCGCGGTCGCGGCGCTTTCGTCGACGGTCGACCGCTGCGCCCCTCTGGCTGCACGGACCCTGCGCGGGCACTGACCGCTACCGGGTTCAGCTACCGCGCCGACGTCCGTGCCCACCAGGCCGCCGAGCTGGGGCGGCTGCTGCCGCGGATCCGTGACGTGCGGCGGATGGGCTCGGCCGCCCTGGACCTGTGCTACCTGGCCGCCGGCCGATACGACGCCTACGTCGAGCGCGGCCTGAAACCCTGGGACCTCGCCGCCGGCCGTTTGGTGTGCGCGGAGGTAGGCGTGCGGGTCGAGGGTCTCAACGGCGCCGAGCCCGGTGAGCTCCTCGTCGTCGGCGCACCTGAGCAGCTCTTCACCGCGTTCCACACCGAGCTTCTCTCTGCCGGTTTCGGCGACTGGCCGCTTCCGGCCTGGCCACCCGCGGGGTGAGAAGCATGTGTGTTTCACCACTGTGAGGGCTCGGTGAGCCGGGAAAACCGGGCAGTTGCGCGGCATGGTGCCAATCACGTGGCGCGAGCGCGAAATATCAGGCACAATCACGCCGCCGGAGCGGGCACAAATTGCGGCGTCGCCGCGTTGAACCCCTCGCACGTGACGACGCGAAGGAACGAGTGAGCAAGTCTGATGGCAACCGACTACGACGCACCACGCAAGACAGAGGAAGAGCTCAACGAGGACTCCATCGAGGAGCTCAAGGCTCGCCGGCACGACAAGAACTCAGGCAAGGTCGACGAGGACGAAGTCGAGGCGGCGGAGTCGTTCGAGCTCCCTGGCGCCGACCTCTCGCACGAGGAGCTGTCGGTGCAGGTGCTGCCTCGCCAAGAGGACGAGTTCACCTGTTCGAGCTGCTTCCTGGTCCACCACCGCAGCCAGCTGGCCACCACCAAGAACGGGATCCTGGTCTGTCGCGATTGCGCGGCCTGAACCTTCCAGCTGATCAGCGCGGGCAGCACGCGGGCGCTACTACTTCGCGACCTTCTTCTTGGTCTCGAGAGTGGCGCCCTTGTTCATGCCCGGGGGCAGCGTGTCGAACGACTTCAGCCAGTAGTTCGCGGCCCGGCGGGTGGCGTACATCTTCGCCATCCCCATTGCCAACCCGCTGACGCCGGCCCACATGATCGCTTCCCGGTTGCCGATCTCTGGACTCTCCGGAGATGTCGGTGGCTTGCGGCCGGTCGCGGTCTGCCACAAGGCGTCCAGCGCGCGGGTGGTGGCGATCCCGGCCAGGAGAGCTATGCCCGTCCCGAGCACCTTCCAGGACTTCTTGCCCTTTTCCTTGGGGGACTTCTCACCTGACCTCGTCGGCTTCTTCGCCACGACAGACTCCTCACTCCTGAGTGTTGAACTCAGTCTTGCACGATCCGCTGCGAGAGGTGACGTGCCAAGTCGTCCGGGTGCCGGGTGGAGACCAGCCAGTACGGAGTCGGGTCGGCGTCGTCGACCACGGTCACCTTCACTGCCCCCCGACAGTAGGTGCGAAGCACGTCGAAGGCGCGAGCGTCCGCCTCGACTCCAGCCATCCGCCGGGCCGCGACCTCGTCCAGCGCGGCCACCCGGCCGATGTGCCGCCACGGCAAGTGTGCCCTGCCAGCGGACAAACCCGTGTCGTCGACGACGACCGCGGCTGAGCCGTACCGCCACAGCGCTACGAACGCGGTCGCGAAGGCTGCTGCTGCCGCCACGATCGCGAAGGACAGCGGCGTCGCGACGTAGAACGTCCACCCGACTGCGAGTCCGAAGACGCCGCCCAGCAGCCACCAGCTCAACGGGACCCGCAGCGTCTCCACATATTGGCCGACCACCATGCGTGCAAGCCTGCCACTCGGCGCGACGAGTAGGGTGGGCTGCCCGGGTCGAGTAGCCCGCGCACGGTCTCATCAAGGCGGCCACGAGAGGGGCAGTACCACCATGGTCGACGTGCTGATCCGGCGGATCGACCCCGCCACCGAGCTGCCCGCCTACGCTCATCCCGGAGACGCCGGCGCCGACATCGTGAGCACTGTCGACGTGACGCTGGCGCCCGGAGAGCGGGCGATGGTCCCGACCGGAATCAGCCTTGCTCTCCCAGCCGGGTACGTCGCCCTCGTGCACCCCCGTTCGGGGCTGGCGGCCCGGTTCGGAGTGTCGATCGTCAACGCACCAGGGACCGTCGACGCCGGCTACCGCGGTGAGGTGAAGGTGCTTCTCGTAAATCTCGACCCCCATGAGCGAGTCGAGATCCGGCGCGGGGACCGGATCGCCCAGCTGGTGTTCCAGCGGTTCGAGCAGGCCAGGTTCGTCGAGGTGGACCGGCTACCGGGCTCGGACCGTGGCGTCGGCGGTCACGGCTCGACCGGTGGGTTCTCGCCTCGATCCGTCGCTGGAGAAGTTCAGGAGGAGGTGTCGTGATCTTTCGTCGGCGTCCGAAGAAGGACGACGTCACCGAGGAGTCCGTCGAAGGGGTGGCCGGCGACGCCGATGCCGCCGCGACTGCGGATGACGAGACCGGCGTGAGGCCGGGGGTGAGCCGCGGTCGAGGACCCTGGGACCGCTCCGAGACAACGCAGGACGCCGACGACCCGGCATACGTCGACCTCGGAGGGATGGTCGTCAGGGGAGCCGAGGGTATCGAGCTTCGGCTGCAGGTTGACGAGCAGGCGCAGACAGTGGCGTCGGTCCTGCTGGCCGGCCCGGAGTCCGGGCTGGAGCTGCGTGCCTTCGCGGCGCCGCGCCACGACGGCATCTGGGACGAGGTGCGCTCCGACATTGCCGCCGAGGCAGTCAAACGGGGCGGCACGGCAACCGAGCAGGACGGCGAGTACGGCACCGAGCTCAACGTCGTCGTCCCCGTGCAGGCTCCCGACGGCAGACAGGCGACCCAGGCCAGTCGGATCGTCGGCGTCGACGGCCCGCGATGGATGCTGCGCGGAACATTCCTCGGCAAAAGCGCGCAGGGGGCCGACCTGGACGGGATTCTCGAGACGGCGTTCCGCGCCATTATCGTGGTGCGGGGCGACGCCCCGATGGCGCCGCGGAGCATGCTTCCCCTTGAGATGCCAGCCCAGACGCAGCCGATCGGCGACTCTCCCGATGCTTGAGCCGACAAGTGGTTACGCTGGAGACATGACTGCGCACTCTGCTGAGGACACGGGCAACCACGCCCCGCTTGGACGTATGCGGCGCGCCTTGCAGCGGCTGTCGGCCACCCCCGACGAGCTTCAGGCCGACGAGCTCCAGACCGACAGCAGGTCGCAGGGCTGCCAGCGCATCGAGGGCGTCGACGACCGCGAGCGGGTGACCGTCTACGGCCACCTCAAGAGTGTCTCGCTGGCACCGCGTGCCGGCACCCCGACGCTCGAGGCCGCGTTGTACGACGGCTCCGGTGTGGTCACCCTGGTCTGGCTCGGTCGGCGTACCATCGCCGGCATCAAGCCCGGGGCCAACCTGGTTGCCCATGGCCGGGTGTCCTGCCACGACCAGCGCCGGGTGATCTACAACCCGCGCTACGAGCTTCGGATCTGACGTTGTCCGACACCACGCCGACGCCGGGGGGGCAGCACACCGCGGCGCCCCCACCGACCGAAGCTGCTGTCCCCACCACCGTCGAGGCGCTGGTCCGCCAGCAGCTGTCCAAGGCCCTGGGGGGGAAGCGCGGGATGCTCGAGAGTGCCGTCCCGACACTCGGCTTCACGCTCTGCTGGATCAGCACCCACGAGCTCAAGGCGTCGCTCATCCTCTCCGGGTTCTTGGCGGTGGCTCTGCTGGTGGCCCGCCTGGTGCAGCGCTCGTCGGTGCAGTTCGTCGTCAACTCGATGGTGGGCATAGCGATTGCGGCGTTCTTCGCGCTCCGGTCCGGCCGGGCCGAGGACGCGTTCCTGCCCGGTCTCATCTACAACGCGGCGTACGCCGCGTTGCTGGTGGGATCGGTAGCGCTGCGCTGGCCGTTGGTCGGATTCATGATCGGCAGCGTGACCGGCGAGCCGACGCAGTGGCGCCGTGACCGTCATCTCACCAGTCTCTGCTCCCGGCTGACGCTGCTGCTGGCCGCGCCGTGCGTCATCCGGGTGGTCGTGCAGTACCCGTTGTGGTCCGCCGGTGAGGCGGGCTGGCTCGGGGTAGCCAAGATCGCGATGGGCTGGCCGCTGCAGGTCGCTGCGCTCGCCGCGATGGCATGGATGCTCACCCGCGACC
>JACCVZ010000184.1 GCA_013697905.1 Nocardioidaceae bacterium | reverse complement strand
CCCGCATCGCCGTGGCGAGGTCTGAGGGGTGGACAACCGGCTCTCAGCACGGGTGCGGAACGATCGAAACGCGCAGGGTGCGGTCGCCGGGTGCATTGCGGCGGCGGTACGAGCGGGTCGGTCGAATGATAGGGGCGTCAGCCGAGCATGCCGAGGTCCCGCACCGCGTCGCGCTCCTCGGCGAGCTCGGCGGTGCTGGCGTCGATGCGCTGGCGGGAGAAGCCGTCGATGTCGAGACCTTGCACGATCTCCCAACGGCCGTCCTTGGTGGTGACCGGGAAGGACGAGACGAGACCCTCGGGCACGTCGTAGGAGCCGTCCGAGTGGACCGCCATCGAGGTCCAGTCGCCGTCCTTGGTGCCCTGCAGCCAGTCGCGGGCTGCGTCCACGGTGGCGCTTGCCGCACTGGCGGCGCTCGATGCTCCGCGTGCCTCGATGATCGCCGCGCCACGCTTCTGCACGGTGGGGATGAAGTCGTTCTCGATCCAGTCCTGGTCGTTGACTGTCTCGGCGGCGTTGCTGCCGTTGATCTCGGCGTGGAACACGTCGGGGTACTGCGTCGCCGAGTGGTTGCCCCAGATCGTCATCTTGGCGATGTCGTTGACGCTCGCCCCGGTCCTGGCCGCGAGCTGGGCGAGCGCACGGTTGTGGTCGAGCCGAGTCAGCGCGGTGAACCGCTCGCGGGGAATGTCGGGGGCGTTGCTCATCGCGATCAGCGCGTTGGTGTTGGCTGGGTTGCCGGTGACCGCCACCCGGACGTCGTCGGAGGCGTGGTCGTTGAGCGCCTTGCCCTGTCCGGTGAAGATTGCTCCGTTGGCCTCCAGCAGGTCGCCGCGCTCCATCCCCTTGGTGCGTGGCCGGGCTCCGACGAGCAGCGCCAGGCTCACGCCGTCGAAGATAGTGTTCGCGTCGTCGCTGATCTGGACAGCTGCCAAGGCGGGGAAGGCACAGTCGTCGAGTTCCATCACGACGCCTTCGAGCGCCTTCAGCGCGGGCGTGACCTCCAGCAGCCTCAGCTCCACGGGCGTTTCGGAGCCGAGCAGCGAGCCGCTCGCGATCCGGAAGAGCAGGCTGTAGCCGATCTGGCCGGCTGCGCCGGTGACGGCGACCTTGACGGGGGTGGCGCTCATGCACGCTCCTGAAGTTGGGTTGTCGACGCTGCCGTGGTCGAGGGCGGGGGTGCTTCGCCGTCCGACGTTGTGACGCTAGCAAATCGATGTCCTCGCGAGGTCACTCAGGTGGCCGAGCTCCTTGCGAGGGGTTCTATTGCTGCAGACTCTGCCCCGCTGCGCTGGCGCGGCCGGCCACCGGGTGGACTTCCTGGAGCTGGCTGGTCCGCGGTCCAACTCGATCGCGCGTACGACGCACGGCGTCTGGCGGGGGTCAGCCCTTGACACTGCCGGCATTGGCACCGGCCGTGATCACGGATGCGCCTACCACCACCGGGGCCATCACCTTCTTCTACCGCTCGTGCACTCGTCGACATGAGAGTATTCACGTTAGAATCCTTGTCTGCGGCGGAATCTCCATGAGAGTGGTGGCATGTCAAGTCCCGCCCGTCGCAGTCTCCGCCTGCTGCAGCCCCTCGTGCACGAGTTGATGTCCAGTGTGTCGGCCCCAGCACTGCTGCTGTCGGGACCGGACGGTCAGGTGCGTCGGCGAGGGGTCAGTGGGTGGTTCGTCGACGACATCCGGCTGCTGGACGAGGTGCTGCTGAGCATTGACGACACCGAGCTCGAGCTGGTGAGATCAGCGACCGTCGGCGCTGACCGACAGGAGTTCGTCTACGTCGCTCGCGGTCTCGGGAGCCCCGGTCCCGACCCGAGCGTGTTCGTGGATCGTCACCGCGTCCTGACCGCTGAACGAATGGTCGAGACGATGGTTGTCAGCTCCGCCGCGGTAGGGTCCCTCGACCTTCGAATCCATCTCGACCTGACGAGTGACATGGCCACAATGATCCAGGTGAGGCAGGGTCAACATCCGTCTGTAGTGCCGGCTGAGGCTACTGCCGACGGGTTCTCCTGGAGTGACCGCCGTGGCTCGTTCGGAGTCTCCTGCAACCCATCTCCAGACACGGTGAGTCTCGCCGCGGGGCGACTTTCCTGGCGGGCTTGGCTGCAGCAAGGGGAACAGTTCTCCATGACCTGCACCATGTCCTCGGATACGACCGCGGCTCAGTTCTCGCCAGGCGGTCCACCTCTTTGGAGTACGGACGCGATGGTCTCGGGGGCTGACCCGCGGCTGCGGCGTCTCACCGCTCAGAGCCTCGATGACCTGAGCGGCTTGCTGCTTCGCGACGGAGCCGATCCGTTCCTCGCGGCAGGAAGCCCCTGGTTCCTCACATTGTTTGGACGCGATTCGCTGTGGGCCGCGCGCATGCTCATCCCTTTCACGACCGAGCTCGCGATGTCGACTTTGCGAACACTGGCCCGGCGGCAAGGCACCCGAGAGGATACGGTGACCGAAGAACAGTCCGGCAAGATACTTCACGAAGTACGCAACGCATCCCTCGAGCTCGACGGTATGAGCTTGCCCCCGACCTACTACGGTAGCGTCGACGCGACTCCCCTGTTCGTCCTCACGTTGGGTGACGCCTGGCGCTGGGGCGCGGAGCCTACCGAGGTCCAGGAACTGCTGCCCGCTGTCCGACGCTGTCTCACCTGGGCGATGGCGCAGTCCGAGGAGTCCCTCTGGCTGCGCTACATCGACCAGACGGGCACGGGTCTGTCCAACCAGGGGTGGAAGGACAGTCACGACTCGGTGCAGTTCGCCGACGGACAGCTGGCCGAGGCGCCCATCGCTCTCAGCGAGGTGCAGGCGTATGCCTACGCGGCCGCAATTCGCGGCGCTGAATTGCTGGAGGCGTTCGGGCAATCTCCCATCGACGGCCTGTCCTCCTGGGCCGCGGCCCTGCGCAAGAGCTTCGCTGCGAACTTCTGGGTGAATGATTCCAATGGCGAGTACCCCGCGATTGCACTCGACCGCTCCGGTGAAGCGGTCGATGCCGTCGCCTCCAACATGGGTCATCTGCTGGGCACGGGCCTGCTCGACAAGGACGAGGTCGACCTCGTCTCCCGCCGGCTCATGTCGCCCCAACTGAGCTCGGGTTTCGGCTTGCGCACCCTGACCACCGCATCCGTGAGGTTCTCACGCCTGTCCTACCACGGCGGCACGGTCTGGCCACATGACACAGCCATTGCGGTGATGGGGCTGGCTCGGGAGGGTCGCAGAGACGACGCGGCGACCCTGACCGCCGGCGTCCTCTCCGCGGCCGAGCGCTTCGGATACCGGCTGCCGGAGCTGTACGGCGGCGACGGCTCGGCCGCCGTCCCCTTCCCCAGCGCTTACCCAGCGGCGTGTCGCCCTCAGGCGTGGGCCGCGGCCGCGCCACTTGCCTGCCTCGTCGCGGTGACCGGCGTCGATGTCGACATCCGTGCCAGGCGCATCACTCACCCAGCAAAGACGAGCACCAGGCTTGGTCCGTTTCGCATCGACGGACTCCGCGTCGGCAGGATGGCTTTCTCGGTGTCCGTCGCCGCCGACGGCGCTGTTAGCGTCGACCTGGTGGGCGGCGCGGATCTGGGGATCGCCGTACGCCGCTCCTGACCCTTTCGTCAGGTCGACCGATCCGACCCCGGCCATTGCGGGCGATGTGTCCGCGCCAAGACGGGTCAGGTGGTCGCTGGGTTGCCGTTGGCATGCGAGACATCGAGCAGGGAAACCCGTCGGCGCTGCGCGGCCGCCCGTTCGACGGCGGACCCTCGCTGAGATATCTTGACGTCAAGCAATCTGCGGAGACCGAACGTCAGGAGACGTGCTGCATGGCCAAGATCAAGGTGACCCAACCCGTCGTCGAGCTTGACGGCGACGAGATGACACGGATCATCTGGCAGTTCATCAAGGACCGCCTGATCCACCCGTACCTCGACGTCAACCTGCTGTACTACGACCTCGGCATCGAGAGCCGGGACGCGACCGACGACCAGATCACCGTCGAGGCCGCCAACGCGATCAAGCGGCACGGCGTGGGGGTGAAGTGCGCCACGATCACGCCGGACGAGGCCCGGGTCGAGGAGTTCGGTCTGAAGCAGATGTGGCTGTCACCGAACGGCACCATCCGCAACATCCTTGGTGGCGTGGTCTTCCGTGAGCCGATCATCATCAGCAACATCCCGCGGCTGGTACCGGGCTGGACGAAGCCGATCATCATCGGCCGCCACGCACACGGCGACCAGTACAAGTCCACGAACTTCAAGGTGCCCGGCCCCGGCACGGTCACGATTACCTACACCCCGACCGACGGCTCGGACCCGATCGAGCACGAGGTTGTCCAGATGCCCGAGGACGGCGGCGTCGTGATGGGCATGTACAACTTCAACAAGTCGATCGCCGACTTCGCGCGGGCGTCGTTCTCCTACGCTCTGCAGCGCGAGTACCCCGTCTACCTGTCCACGAAGAACACGATCCTCAAGGCGTACGACGGGGCCTTCAAGGACATCTTCCAGGAGGTCTTCGACGCCGAGTTCAAGGCTGACTTCGAGGGCCTGGGACTGACCTATGAGCACCGGCTGATCGATGACATGGTGGCCGCCGCAATGAAGTGGGAGGGCGGCTACGTCTGGGCGTGCAAGAACTATGACGGCGATGTGCAGTCCGACACGGTCGCGCAGGGTTTCGGCTCGCTCGGCCTCATGACGTCGGTGCTGATGACACCTGATGGCAAGACGGTCGAGGCCGAGGCCGCGCACGGCACCGTGACCCGGCACTTTCGCCAGCACCAGCAAGGTAAGCCGACGTCCACCAACCCGATCGCGTCGATCTTCGCCTGGACCGGGGGTCTCAAGCACCGCGGCAAGCTCGACAACACTCCCGAGGTCACCGGCTTCGCCGAGGCCCTCGAGAGTGTCTGCGTCGAGACTGTCGAGAGCGGCAAGATGACCAAGGACTTGGCGCTGCTCGTTGGGAAGGACCAAGGGTTCCTCACCACCGAAGACTTCCTGGCGGCACTGGACACCAACCTGGACAGGAAGCTGGCCTGACCCAACGCCTCGACCTCTCGCGTCAGTTCGCGGTGAGGGTGCGGTCGGTGTCGTGCCGGTCGGGGCAGGCGCAGGCAGGGGTAGCGAGTAGGGCTCAGTCGAGGCGGTGAGCCCCCCGGTTCGGGCTGACCTCGAAGATGTCAGCGGGCTGCCAGCCACGGCGGTCGAAGGCCGCGTCCACGCGCCGGCGTACGTCCGTGGCCTCGTCGTCACGTGCCAGCGCAATCGCGCACCCGCCGAAGCCGCCGCCCGTCATCCGCGCCCCGAGAGCCCCCGCAACAAGGGCCGCGTCAACTGCTTCGTCGAGCTCGTCGCACGAGACCTCGAAGTCGTCGCGCAACGACTGGTGCGACGCCGACAGCTGTGCGCCGATGTCGGCGGGTCGGCCGGCGTCGAGGATGCTCGCGACCTCGCGCACCCGGGCGATCTCTGACACGACGTGCTGTGCCCGACGACGGTGCACCGGGTCGCTGATCCGTGGCAGGTCAGCCTGCTCGGCGTCTCGAAGCGACGACAGCCCGAGCTCATCGGCGGCTGCCTCACAGTCGTGGCGTCGGTCGGCGTACTCGCTGCCGACAAGGGAGTGCTCGGCACGGGTGTTGATGACGAGCAGTGTCAGGCTCGCGGCGTCAAGGTCGAAGGGCACCTGCCGTGTCGACAGGTCGCGACAGTCGAGCAGCAGGGCGTGCCCGCGCTCGCACAGCATCGACGCCATCTGGTCCATGCTCCCGGTCGGGACGCCGACGTAGGAGTTCTCCGCTCTACGGGCGATCGTCGCCAACGACGCCGCCGAAAGCTGCAGCGCCAGTTCGTCGCCGATAGCCGCCGCGACGGCGCACTCGATCGCTGCCGACGACGACAGACCGGCCCCGACCGGCACGTCGCTGTCGACGTCGATGCTGAGACCTGGCACGTCGGCCCCCTCCTCACGCAGCGACCACACCACGCCCGCGACGTACGCCGCCCAACCCTGCACCTGGCCGGGCGTGCTCGCCACCTGGAACTCTTCCTGCTCTCCTCGCGAGCGCACCCGCACCTGGTCACCCGATTGGCGCTCGACAGTGGCGGTGGTGTGCTGCGGGAGGGCGAAGGGCAGCACCAGCCCGTCTTGGTAGTCGACGTGCTCGCCGATCAGGTTGACCCGACCGGGCGCCGCCCAACGCGCGGTCATGAGCCGCCTACCCTCGACTTGGCCGTCACGAGGTGCTGGACGTGCTCCCCCAGCACGGTGTGCTGCTCGGGGTCGATTGCGTCGTCGACGATGACGACATCAGCCTGACCGAGGGTCGCAATCGTACTGATCCCGATCACCCCGACCTTGGTGTGGTCGGCGAGGACGACGAGGCGTCGTCCCGCCTTGACCAGCTCGCGATCGGTCTCGGCCTCCAGCAGGTTGGGGGTGGTGAAACCGGCGCGGATGTCGAAGCCGTGCACTCCCATGAACACGATGTCGAGATGCATGGACTGCAGCGTCTGGGCGGCGACCGGACCGACGAGGGCGTCGCTCGGCGTGCGCACTCCACCGGTCAGCACGATCGTCTGGTCTGGTCCCGGGTCGTCGTGGAACACGTTGGCCACCCGGATCGAGTTCGTGACGACCGTGATCGCGGGGACCGTCTTGAGCAGGTGGGCGAGCGTCCACGTGGTTGTCCCCGCCGACAGCCCGATAGCCATGCCTGGCTGCACCATCTCCGCAGCTGCAGCGGCGATGGCTGCCTTCTCCGGGCGTTGCTGGTCCGACTTGGCGATGAAGCCGGGCTCGAACGTACTGGTGCTCCCCGCCAGCGTGGCCCCGCCATGCACCTTGGCGACCAGCCCGTTGGCCGCAAGCGTGTCGAGGTCGCGCCGGATCGTCATCTCCGAGACCGCGAGCTCGTCGGCGAGCTGGGCGACCCGGGCCGCCCCCTCTCGCCGCACGGCGTCGAGGATCGCGTTCTGACGCTGGGCCGCCAGCATCATCTGCCCCAGGTCCACGCGGGCGGCGGTGCGGCACGGCAGGGGTGAGCAGGAGCGGACGCCGTCATGGTGACCAGCGTCATGCACCCCAGCTAGCAATGTCAAACATTTTCGAACATCGGTGCGGTGAGCCGAGGCTCGCGAATCCTGCCGCCCGCACCGGATTTCGTCGACCTTGGGAGCGCCCGGATCCTCATCGCGGATGACGTCGCGGACATCGGTCACACGCTGCGATCGGTCCAGGAGTTCTGTGCCGGCAAGGTAGCGGAGGTTCGCACCGCTGTGCTCGACGAGAAGCCACAGTTGCTCGTGAAATGCGAGTACGTCTGGCGCCGCACAAACAAGTGGATCAACTTCCCCTGGAGCGACAAGGCTCCCGTCGCACGCCGCTCCGGAGCGTCCTGGAGACCTGACCATCAGCATCGACGGGTCGCGAACTCCGACGCCAAGATGTCAAACCGCACCAGGTCGACGACCGAACCGTCATGGAG
>JACCVZ010000160.1 GCA_013697905.1 Nocardioidaceae bacterium | reverse complement strand
TGGTGACGGTGGCGGTGGCGGCTGGGATGGCGGCGGTGGGGACTTCGGCGGTGGCGACTTCGGTGGCGGCGACTTCGGCGGCTTCTGAGCGCTTACCTGCGCACGACTCGAGTGTGGCGTCGCTTTGACGGCACAGCCAAACAGTGCGCCGGGCTGCGCTAGAAGAGCCGAGCGGTCGGGTCGTCCATGCCACGCAACGCGTCGTAGTCGACCGTCACGCAGCCGATCCCCCGGTCGACCGCTAGAACGCGCGCCTGCGGTTTGATCTCCTGGGCCGCGAAGATGCCGCGAACCGGCGCCAGCAGCGGGTCGCGGTTGAGCAGGTCCAGGTAGCGCGTCAGCTGCTCGATCCCGTCGATGTCCCCGCGACGCTTGATCTCGACGGCCACGGTGGCGCCGACGTCGTCGCGGCACAGCAGGTCGACCGGTCCGATGGCGGTGGGGAACTCCCGGCGTACGAGGCTCAGCCCGTCGGCCAGCGTCGCTGGGTGGTCGGCGAGCAACGCCTGGAGGTGCTTCTCCACGCCGTCCTTCTGCAGTCCGGGGTCGATTCCGAGGTCGTATGCCGAGTCGCCCAGCACGTCGTCGATGAGGATCCGCAACGTGTCGCCGCTCTTGGCCTCGACGACCCACTCGACCCGTCCGTCGACGCCGACGGCCTCGACGAGCGTGCACGGCGGCGACATCCAGTTGAGCGGCTTGTACGAGCCGCCGTCAGAGTGCACCAGCACAGAGCCGTCGGCCTTGACGATCAGCAGCCGGGTCGCCATCGGCAGGTGCGCGGTCAGCCGGCCAGCGTAGTCCACCTGGCAACGAGCAATGACGAGACGCACAACGCCCGACCCTATCCCGGGCCGTGTCAGTCACCCGAGACTGCCCGCGACCTCAGCGGCCGAAAAGTCGGTGGGCGTGGGAGACTCGGCACCATGTCTCGAGAGTTCACCACCATCGGTGTCGTCGGTCTGGGCACGATGGGAGCCGGGATCGCGGAGGTCTTTGCCCGCAACGGGTTCGACGTGGTCGGCGTCGAGCGGGGCGATGAGCAGGTGGAGCGCGGGCGCGTCCACATCCAACACTCGACCGACCGTGCCAAGAAGCGCGGCAAGCTCGCCGAGGGAGAGCAACAGGCGATCTTGGACCGGCTGACGCTGACCACGAACTTGTCCGACCTCAAGGACTGCCAGCTCGTCGTCGAGGCGGTGGTCGAACGCCTCGATCTGAAGCAGGCAGTGTTCCAGCAGCTGGACGAGATCGTCCATGAAGATGCCGTGCTCGCCACCAACACGTCATCGCTGTCGGTCACCGAGATCTCCGCCGGTACGTCGCGGCCAGGTCGCGTGATCGGCATGCACTTCTTCAACCCGGCGCCGGTGCAGCGGTTCGTCGAGGTGATCCGCACCGTCGTCACCGAGCCCGACGTGGTCGAAGATGTCCAGGGTCTGGCGCGCGCGCTTGACAAGAACCCCGTAACAGTAGGCGACAAGGCCGGTTTCATCGCCAACGCTCTGCTCTTCGGCTACCTGAATCACGCGGTGTCGATGTACGAGAACAACTACGCCACCCGTGAGGACATCGACGCCGCCATGCGGCTGGGTTGCGGGTACCCGATGGGGCCGCTCGCGTTGCTCGACCTGATCGGCCTCGACACGGCGTTCGAGATCCTCGACACGATGTACCGGCAGGGTCGCAACCGCTTGCACGCCCCGAGCCCCATTCTCAAGCAGATGGTCACGGCGGGGCTGCTCGGCCGAAAGACCGGACGCGGGTTCTACACCTACGAGACGACCGACAGCCCGATCGTCATCGATGATGTGGAAACGCCGAGCACCGACTCTGGCCCGCGGCTCCGGCGCGACATCCAAGCGGTCGGCGTCGTCGGGTCGGGCACGATGGCCACGGGCATCGTCGAGGTTTTCGCGAAGGCCGGGTACGACGTCACCTACGTCACCCGCAGCCAGCACAAGGTCGACAACGTCCGCACAGCGGTCACCCGGAGCCTCGAGAAGGCCGTTCAGCGCAACAAGCTGGAGCAGGCCGAGCGCGACTCGGCCCTTGCACGGGTGCACGGGTCCACCACGCTCGACGACCTCGCCGGCGTCGACCTCGTCGTTGAGGCGATCGCCGAAGACCTCGCCGCCAAGTCGGCGCTGTTCGAGAACCTCGACGAGATCTGCCGTCGCGGCGCGATCCTGGCGACCACGACATCGTCGCTCCCCGTCATCGAGCTGGCCTCGGTGACCTCGCGTCCACGCGACGTGGTCGGCATGCACTTCTTCAACCCTGCTCAGCTGATGGCGCTCGTCGAGGTCGTGTCGACGGTGGCCACCGATCCCGATGCCGTCGAGACGGTCCGTGCCCTGTGTGCGGCCATCGGCAAGCACCCCGTGACGTGCGGCGACCGAGCTGGCTTCATCGTCAACGCGCTGCTCTTCCCCTACCTCAATGACGCGGTCCGGATGCTCGAGGCGCACTACGCGAGCGCGGACGATATCGACACGGCGATGAAGGAAGGGTGCGCGTTGCCGATGGGACCGTTCGAGCTGCTCGACGTGGTCGGCAACGATGTCTCCTTGGCGATCGAGCGCACGCTCTTCCTGGAGTTCCGCGAGCCTGGCTTCGCCCCGGCGCCGCTGCTCGAGCACCTGGTCACGGCCGGCTACCTCGGTCGCAAGACCGGCCGTGGGTTCCGCGACTACTCCGACCGCTGAAGATGGGCTCGCCGCAGCGCATCCGGCCAAATTCGGTGCTGCCGGCCCGCCGCGAGGCCGTCACCTTGACGACGGCCGACGGGCTCGAACTCGTCGCCGAGCTGGCGTTGCCGCAGGAAAGGCCCCCCGTCGCGACGATGATCTGTCTGCATCCGCTGCCGACGCACGGCGGCATGATGGACAGCCAGATCTTTCGCAAGGCAGCCGCCCGGCTCCCGGCTCTGGCGCAGCTCGCGGTCCTCCGGTTCAATACGCGAGGTACGCGCAGCATGCAGGGGATCAGCGACGGCGCGTTCGACGCTGCGGTCGGCGAGGAGTATGACGTGGCCGCCGCCATCGAGTATGCCGAGTTCACCGACCTCCCGCACATCTGGGTGGTCGGCTGGTCGTTCGGTGCCGACCTGGCGCTCATGTACGGAAACGACCCAGGCGTCGAGGGCGCCATCGTGCTCTCTCCGCCGCTTCGGTTCACCGGCCCGGAGCATCTTGCGGGCTGGCAGGCTGCGGAGAAGCCGGTGATCGCGATCGTGCCGGAGTACGACGACTACCTGCGCCCCCACGAAGCGCGTGAGCGGTTCGCCGCGATCCAGCAGGCGGAAGTGGTCGCCGTCCCGAACGGCCGGCATCTGTGGGTCGGACAGGCCGAAGAGGTCCTCGACCACATCGTGCGACGGCTCAATCCCGGCGCCGCACCCCTTCCGGACACCTGGGACGGACCGATGGCCCAAGCGACGCCAAAGGTTGGCGGCGGCAGCGACATCAGTTGACGTCTTGGCGAGGCACCAGGATCTCACGCACGAGGAGGAGGAGGGCCGCTGCTGTCGGGATCGCGAGCAGGGCTCCCACCACGCCGAGCAGACTGCCGCCGATCAGGACCGCGATGACGGTCACGACACCGGGCACGTCCACCGACGAACGCATCACCCGCGGATAGAGGACATAGTTCTCGACCTGCTGATAGACGACGTAGAAGATGATGCACGCGATGCCGATGGTCGCAGAGGTGGCCAGGCCGATGAGCGACACGACCACGGCCCCGATGGTGGCACCGATGAGCGGGATGAAGTCGAGGATTGCCACCACGAGTGCCAGCGCCAAGGCGTACTGCCCCAGGCCGACGATCTGGAGGAAGATGAACGAGGTGACGCCCGCGCACAAGGCCACGACAAAAGCCCCGGCGACGTATCCACCTACCCGGCGCAGGATCTCGTCCCCCAGCGAGCTGACCCTGTCCCGACGCGACGCCGGTGCGAGCGTGTAGCAGGCACGCTTGATCTGGGGGAGGGCGGACAGGAAGTAGAGCGTCAGCACGAAGATCAAGAACGCGTTGAGCAAGGCGTTGAGGACCGCGAGCCCGACAGTGAAGATGCTGCCGAAAGCCTGCTGGGCAAGCGACGGATCCTGAAGCTTCTCGTTCACCTTGTCGATGACGTCGTACTTCTGGTCCAGATCCTTGACGGTGCTGTTCGTCTGAAGCTTGTCGAGCCACTCCGGCGCGTTGGTGAGGAGCGCCGTTATCTGGTCGCGCAGCACTGGGACCAGTGCGACAACGAACAGCGCGACCACGCTGAGGACTCCGAGCGTCACGATCAGCACCGCCCATGGGCGTCGGATGCCCCGGTGCATGAGCACCTCGACGAGGGGGTTGAGGCCGACCGCCAAGAATCCGGACACCAAGATCAGCACGAGCACGGGTGCTGCCTGCCGGAAGGCGATGCCGAAGAAGATGGCCACCAGCACCCCGAGGCCGCCGAAGAAGCCCAGATAGAAGGGGGAGCGTTTCGAGACCGGCGCACCCGGTTGCCCAAAGGCACCCGGGTCACCCTGTGTCGGCGCGTGGTAGGGCTGGATCAGAAGCTCGTCGGCGACGGCATGCGAGTGTGCTCGCGCACTCTGGACGTCTACCGCAGCGTCTTCGGCTCCGGTTTTGACCTTGGCCGCGTCCTGGCGGGCATGGACGGCCTCCGCGCGCTCCTCCGCCGCATCTTCGCGAGCATTGACGGCCTCGTCCTTGGCCTGCTCCGCTTCGGCTTTGCTTCCCTCGGCCTCCGCCGCCGCCGCGCGGGCCTTCTCGACCTCCTCGTCAGACATGCGCACACCCTGTCATATCCGCCCGTCTTGGCAGCTATGAGTCGCGCTCGAGTCCGGCGTACGAAAGCCCGGCGGACGCACCGGGTCGCCGGGTCAGGAAGGCGCCTTGTCGGGAGGGAACCCTCCCGTGGCGATCGGTCCCCACCGGTCGACGTTGACGCGGATCAGGCACTTGCCCTGCCGTGTCATCGCCTCGCGGTAGGCGTCCCAGTCGGGGTGCTCACCGGACAACGCACGGAAGTAGTCGACGAGCGGTTCCAAGGCGTCGGGCAGGTCAAGCACCTCCGCGGAGCCGTCGACCTGGACATACGGTCCGTCCCAGTCATCCGAGATCATGCAAACCGAGACCTGCGGCACCCGCCGGATGTTGCGCACCTTCGCCCGCTCGGGGTACGTAGAGATGACGAGCCGGCCTTCGGTGTCCACACCGCACGCCACCGGGGAGGCCTGCGGTCGCCCGTCGCTCCGCGTGGTGATCACGATCGCCTTGCTCCGTGCGCGCAAGAAGATGAGCAACTCGTCCCGGCTGGGCTTCTCGGCGTTGGCGATCGATGCAGACATGACCGACGCTACTGGGAGGATCGGCCGGGGCGACGGTCACGTGTCAGAGCGTCGCCGGTCTGCTCGGCGGCTGGGGGCGATGAAAACGCGGCTTGCTTTGCCGCGGTCGGTGGTGGCGGGGTAGTCGGCTTGGGGGTGACGGTGGTGGGATCCTCTGGCGAGGCAGCGGTGACCAGGGTCGTCGCCTCGCTTGGTGCGGATGCCTTCGCGGCTGCCGCCGGCGCTCCAGGTGCCCGCGCCGATGTCGCCGTGGGCGACTCGGTCGTGGTCCCGGGGTCGTCGTCTGACGTGAAGCCCGCCACGAGGTCACGCAGCTGCGCGAGTTGGGCGACGATGCCGTCGCGCCGACGTTGGAGCTGCTCGACCTCGGCCCGCGCGGCGGCGCCCTGCCGGTCGGCGTCGGCGGCGGCGTTGGCGACGATCTGTTCGGCCTGGCGACGCGCGGAGGTGACGATCTGCTCGGACTCGCGACGCGAACGGACGAGAGACTTCCCACTTTCGCTGGTGACCTGTTCGCGGTGGCGGGTGGCGACGGTCATCGCCTCGCGAGCCCGCGACTCGGCCGCCTTGGAGCGCGCCTCGGCATCCTCGACCAGGCGCGTCGTCTCGGCGGTGGCCGATGAGTGCCGTTCGGCCGCCTCCTTGGTGAGCCGCTCCCTCTCGACCGCCAGCATCCGCCGGGACTCCATCGCCTCACGGTCGGCCGCGGCACGCGCCTGCTCGGCCTCGCGCTTGGCTGACGTCCGCAGCGCGTTGGTCTCCTGCTGCGCGGCCAACCGGAGCTGTTCGGACTCCCGCCGGGCAGAGGCGAGGAGGTCGGCCGCCTCGGCCCGGGCGAGGTCACGCTCCTGCTCCGCCTCGTCGAGTACCGACGTACGACGCTCCTCGACCTCTCGCAGCTGCACGGTGCGGATGTCGGCGGCTTCCTTCTCCGCGTCCGCCCTGAGCGCGGTGGCCTCGTGCAGCGCCCGCTGACGCGACTCCTCGGCGGCTTGGTGTGCGGCGGCGGTCACGGAGTTCGCCTCCTCCTCGGCAATCCGCAACAGGGCGGCGGCGTGGTGGCCGAGCCCGGCGTACGTCGGAGATGTCTGCTCGGCCTGCAGCTGCTCGAGCTCGGCGAGCCTGCGACGTAGTCGGACCGTCTCGTCCTGCACTGCGCGAAGGTCGGAGGCCTGACGGGCGTGACCGGCCTGGAGCTGGGAAAGGTAGGCGTCGACGGCGGCCTTGTCGTAGCCCCCACGCCGTACGGCGGGGAAGTCCGGCGGCGGCTGGCTGTCGGCAGCGAGCGACGACGAGGGGCCGGCGTCGGCGGCAGAGAAGGCTCGCGTCGCGTCGTCGGGCAAAGCGCCGGTAGCGGTCAGCGGAGTCGGTTCGCTGGCGGGGTCGTCGAAGATGGACAGTCCGCGCTGGCTGTGGTCAGACATCGCCGTGGTCTCTCAATCTGTCTCGGCCCAGGCGACCCGATGCCGCCCCAGGGATTTACGTGCCTCGGAACCGGTTGATGGCGTGCAGATGAGTCTCACGCAGCCGATGATCGCGAACCCCCAGGCCCTCTTCCGGTGCTAAGCAGAGTACTCCGACCTTGCCCTGATGTCGGTTCCGGTGAACCTGCCACGCCGCCTCGCCCGTCTGCTCCAGCGGGTAGGTCTGGCTAAGGGTGGGATGCACCGATCCCTTGGCGATCAGCCTGTTCGCCTCCCACGCTTCGCGGTAGTTGGCGAAGTGCGAGCCGATGATGCGCTTGAGGTTCATCCAGAGGTAGCGGTTGTCGTACTCGTGCAGGTACCCCGAGGTGGACGCACAGGTCACGATCGTGCCGCCCTTGCGGGCGACGAAGGTCGACGCCCCGAACGTCTCCCGACCGGGGTGCTCGAGGACGATGTCGGGGTCGTCGCCACCGGTCAGGTCACGGATCTTGGCGCCGAGACGACGCCATTCCTTGGGGTCCTGGGTGGTCTCGTCCTTCCAGAACCGGTAGCCCTCGGCGTGCCGGTCGATGATCAGCTCCGCTCCCATCGCCCGGCAGATGTCCGCCTTGTCGTCGGACGAGACGACGCAGACCGGCGTCGCGCCGCCGTTGAGAGCGAACTGGGTGGCGTACGACCCGAGTCCACCCGAGGCGCCCCAGATCAGCACGGTGTCCCCTTGCTTCATGTCCGCGCCGTTGCGGGAGACCAGCTGGCGGTACGCCGTGGAACCGACCAGGCCCGGTGACGCTGCTTCCTCCCACGAGAGGTGAGCGGGCTTGGGCATCAGCTGGTTGGACTTGACCAAGGCCAGCTCGGCCAACCCCCCGAAGTTCGTCTCGAAGCCCCAGATGCGCTGCTCCGGGTCGAGCATCGTGTCGTCGTGACCGTCGGGGCTCTCCAGCTCGACCGACAGGCAGTGCGCCACGACTTCGTCTCCGGGGGACCAGATGTGCACTCCTGGACCGGTGCGGAGGACGACACCGGCGAGGTCGGAGCCCACCACGTGGTAGGGCAGGTCGTGGCGCTTGCTGAGCGGTGACATCTTGCCGTAGCGCTCGAGGAACGTGAATGTCGAGACCGGCTCGAAGATCGACGTCCACACGGTGTTGTAGTTGATCGACGAGGCCATCACGGCCACTAGTGCCTCACCCGGGCCGAGCTGCGGCGTCGCTACCTCGTCGACGTGCAGGCTCGTGCGGGGATCCTTGTCGCGCGACTCGAGCCCCTCGAACATGGTGGCCTCGTTCTTGCGAACGGTGACGCCGCGGTAGGACTCCGGCACGGCGAGGGAGAGTAGGTCGTCGCCGCTCGCACTGCCAGTCAGGATCGCGTCCAGGATGTCCTTCATAGCTGTGTTTCCTTCTCACCGAGTTGTCAGGGTCCAGTAGACGCCCTCCGGCTCATCTCACGCTGACGGGCTCGGCGGGCTCGACGAGCTCGACGAGCACTCCGCCGGCGTCGGTGGGATGGATGAAGTTGATCCGGCTGCCGGCAGTGCCGCTGCGTGGCTCGTCGTACAGCAGCCGCATCCCCTGTGCACGTACCGCGGCCATGGCCTCGGTGATGCTCGTGACCCGGTACGCCAGCTGCTGGATCCCCGGGCCGGAGCGGTCGAGGAACTTTGCGATGGGTGACGCGTGCGTGAGCGGCGCGAGCAGCTGTAGGCAGGTGTCAGACGAGCCGACGGCCAGCATGGCCTCCCGCACGCCCCGGTCCTCGTTGGTCTCCTCGTGCGCCACGGTGAAGCCGAAGTTGTCGGCGTAGAAGGCGATCGCCTGGTCGAGGTCGGCGACCGCTATGCCGACATGGTCGATGGCGGTGATGAGACCTGATGGGAGCATCGTTTGATCTTCGCGCCATCCGGGCGCAGGCGCCAACCGGGTGTGATGTGTTCGACAAAGCGTATGCGCGCATTCCGCTCGATCAGACAGCCTGGATAGAGTGCGGCTCAGGACTTCGCGTGCTGAGCCACTTCGTCGCGCGCACCGTCGAGCAGGAGGACTCACATGGCCGGATCAGTCATCGTGGCAGGAGCCCGTACGCCGATCGGACGCCTGCTCGGCGGGCTCAAGGACTTGTCGGCGGCCGATCTCGGTGGCGCTGCGATCAAGGGTGCGCTCGACAAGGCGGGTGTCGACGCCGACCAGGTCGACTACGTGATCATGGGTCAGGTCCTGCAGGCCGGTGCCGGCCAGATCGCTGCTCGTCAGGCCGCGGTCAAGGGCGGCCTCTCGATGACGGTCCCGGCACTGACGATCAACAAGGTCTGCTTGTCAGGCATGAACGCGATCGCGCTCGCCGACCAGCTCATCCGCGCCGGCGAGTGCGAGGTCGTCGTCGCGGGCGGTATGGAGTCGATGACCAACGCCCCGCATCTGCTCACCAAGTCGCGCGAGGGCTACAAGTACGGCGACGTCACGGTTCGCGACCACATGGCGTACGACGGCCTCTGGGACGTCTTCACCGACCAGGCCATGGGCAGCCTGACCGAGACTCGAAACACCGACGTCGAGATGCTGTCGCGTGAGGAGCAGGACGTCTTCTCGGCCAGGTCTCACCAGCGCGCAGCCGCGGCATGGAAGAACGGGCTCTTCACCGACGAAGTCGTCCCCGTCGAGGTGCCTCAGCGTCGCGGCGACCCGATGGTGGTCGCCGAGGACGAGGGCGTGCGCAGCGACACCACCGCCGAGTCACTCGGCAAGCTGCGGCCGGCGTTCGCCAAGGACGGAACGATCACAGCCGGCTCCGCGTCCCAGATCTCTGACGGGGCGTGCGCTGTGGTCGTCATGAGCAAGGCCAAGGCCACCGAACTCGGCGTCACCTGGCTGGCCGAGATCGGCGCCTCCGGACAGGTCGCGGGGCCTGACTCGACACTGCAGTCGCAGCCGGCAAACGCGATCAGGGCGGCCTGCGCCAAGGAAGGCATCGCGGCCTCCGACCTCGACCTGATCGAGCTCAACGAGGCGTTCGCCGCGGTAGGGATCGCCAGCGCCCGCGAGCTCGAGATCAGCGAGGACAAGGTCAACGTCAACGGCGGCGCGATCGCCCTCGGCCACCCCATCGGCATGTCGGGCGCTCGGATCGTGCTGCACCTGGTGCTCGAGCTGCATCGCCGCGGCGGGGGCGTCGGTGCAGCCGCGCTCTGTGGTGGGG